>NZ_JBFAPC010000003.1:0-82062 GCF_040675535.1 Patulibacter sp. NPDC049589
CCAGGTTCTTGCCGAAGATCGGGCCGTTCGCGCTCTACGGGCTGCTCTTCACGATCGTGATGCTCTTCGCGATCCAGGGCGACGCGATCACCTCCCCGGCCCGCTCGCCCTACGGGCTTCGCGGGCCGGGCACCACGCGACCCACGACCTCCGACCACGAACCACTCTCGATCACGAAACCGAGCTACACCACAAAACGCGACTTGACTCTGCAGATCGAGCTCGTGCTGATGCTCGACGCACACGCCTACGCACTGGCTACCGGCTACGCCGCCACCACGATCGTCCTGGGCCTGGTCGCCATCGTCGCCGGCCAACAGGCCGCCCACGCCCACCACCGCCGGCAACGCCGATCGGGTCGCCGATGAACGGCGCGACGCTCTGGGCGGCGGTCACCGTGGCCGGTGGATGCGGAGCCGTCATGCGGCTGCACGTCGACGAGACGATCCGAAACCGCACGCACGGCGACGCACCGGTGGGGATCTTCGTCGTCAACCTGACGGGCGCCCTGCTCCTCGGCATCCTCACCGGCGCCGCACTGCCCCACCACACGTCACTGATCACGGCCACCGCCTTCGTCGGCGCGTACACCACGTTCTCGACCTGGATGCTCGACACCATCGGCGCCGCGAGTCGACACCAGGCCACCGTTGCCGCCGGCAACCTCGTCGGGAGTGTCGCCTGCGGGCTTGCCGCCGCCGCGATCGGGCGACAGATCGGCGTACACCTCTGAGACCGAAGACCGCGAGATACCGACGATCCCACGAAGGGGCGTCCTACGGGGCACCGCCAGTGCCTATCTGGATGCCGACGACAGTGGCCGGTTCGGGGCGGTGTCCGAGGTCCGCGAAGTAGACGTCTCAGGCCTCGTCGCGCGTCTCCCCCACGCGGGTCTCGTTCCGGCGCCGTCACACGTCTCGATCTGGTGACGTTCGACAGGTCCTCTCTGGCTGTTGTCGAACGTCGCCTTGCTGAGCGCGTTCTGCCATCTAACTGAGCGAGAGCGCGACACCTAACTGAGCGCTAAAGCACGGCGAGTCGCCACGCGCGGTCCGCTGCGCCGTATTGAGCGCTCGCTCGGACCCTCTCGTTTCGGTGCCATCGGGGTTCTCGATTTGGCGACGTTCGACAGATCGAGAACGCGACACCTTCCCGAGCGGCACGGTTCGGGCGTCCACAGCGGCGTGACTACGTCGCCGTGTGCTGGTGGTTCGTGGCCGTTGAGTCGCCGACGAGGTCGGACGATTGGATGGTGAGGATGCAGCCGATCGCGCGCAGCACTCGGACGTAGCGTGCGTCGGTATCGGGGGCGATCGCGATCTGGGTGGCACGGTCCACGCCGAGCTGCCGTCGGAGGTCGTGCAGCACGGCGGCGTGGTCGGCGGGCACGCCGGGGTGAAACTGCGGCGGGCAGCCCGCCGCGAGGGCTGCCGCGACGGCGTCCCCCTCCCCGACGGCAGGGGGAATGCGCGGGTCGCGCTCTCCCGCCGCTTCGATCCGCTCGTAGAGGACCTCGAGGAGCGGCCCGGCGATCGCGATCGTCCCGGAGGGCCGGACGGCCGCGAGGCGGTCGGCGGCTGCCGTCACGGCGCTGGTGCCTGTCATGGGCATCGTTCTCTCAGACGTTGGAGGGGCGACGGCGGGTCGCGGCGTTCTGGGTCGGTCAGGCCGTCGCGGCGACGTCGGTCACGGCGGCGGTGGCGTCCTGGCGGATCATGTCGGCGGCCTTCTCGGCGATCATGATCACCGGCGCGTTGGTGTTGCCACGGACGATGCTCGGCATCACCGAGGCGTCGACGACGCGCAGACCGCGAACGCCATGGACGCGCAGCCGTGCGTCGACGACGGGCCCGATCGCGCAAGTCGAGGTGGGGTGGTAAATCGTCATCGTGTTGGCGGTGACGTAGTCCCAGAGGTCCTCGTCGGAGACGTCGGGTGTGGGGGCGAGGAACTCGCCGGTGATGAAGTCCTTCAGGGCGTCCTGCTGCGAGATCTCCAGCGCGACGCGGGCGCCAGCGAGCATCGTCGCGCGGTCCTCCTCGGTCGTGAGGTAGTTGTGGATGATCCGCGGCTTGGAGTGCGGGTTGGCGGTCCGCAGCGTCACGGAGCCGCGGCTGGTCGGCTTGACGACTCCGGGTCCGAAGGCCACGCCGTGCTCGACGGCCGGACCGAGCCCTTCCTGCCAGAACAGCGCCGGGGCGCAGTGGAACTGGCAGTCGGGTGCGTTGAGGCCCGGGCGGGTGCGGATGAAGCCGCCGGCCTCGGCGATGTTGGAGGTCAGCGGCCCGGTGCCCTCGGTCTGTAGCTGGGCGACGTTCTCGGGCGTCAACGCGGTCATGAGCGATTCGTAGTCCGCCGACCAGTTCATCAGCAGCATGCAGTGGTCCTGCAGGCCCTGACCGACGGGCAGCTCCTTGCGGACCTCGATCCCGAACGGCGCGAGACCCTCGGCGGGACCGATCCCAGAGAGCATCAGCAGCTGCGGGGACTGGTAGGCGCCCGCGCAGACGAGGACCTCGCGGGCGGCGTGGACCTCCTCGATCGTGCCGGCGTGATCGATCTCGACGCCCGACGCGCGGTCGCCGTCAAACAGCAGGCGCAGTGCCGTGGCCTCGGTGAGGACGGTCAGGTTCTCGCGGTCGGTCACGGGGTGCAGGTACCGCACGGCGGTGCTTGCGCGCATGCCGTTCTCCTGCGTGGTCTGGTACCGGCCGAAGCCTTCCTGGCGGGCGCCGTTGAAGTCGGGGTTCTTCTCGTGTCCGGCCTGGTTGGCGGCCTCGACGAACGCGTCGACGACAGGGTTCATCGAGCGGCTCTCGCGCACCGGCAGCGGGCCGCCGGTGCCGTGAAAGAGGTCCTCGCCGCGCTCCTGGTCCTCGGAGCGCTTGAAGTACGGCAGGACGTCGTCGTAGTTCCAGCCCTCAGCGCCGAGGGTCTCCCACTCGTCGTAGTCGACGCGGTTTCCGCGGATGTAGACCATCGCGTTCATTGACGAGCAGCCGCCGAGCACCTTCGCCCGTGGCAGGTAGGCGCGGCGGCCGTTGAGGCCGGGCTCCGGCTCGGTGTGGAAGTCCCAGTCCAGGCGGCCCTTGAAGAGCGCGCCGAACGCGGCGGGGATGTGGATCTCCTGGTCGGTGTCGGCACCGCCGGCCTCCAGGAGCGCCACGGTGACGGTGGGATCCTCGGTCAGGCGGGCGGCGAGGACGGCGCCGGCAGAGCCGGCCCCGACGATGACGTAGTCGTACACGTAAATCTCCTGTTCGGTGAAAGGGTCCGGGAGGGTCCCCGGGGTGCGGCGGCGGGCGCCGCCGGACGTCGGGTCCGGCGGCGCGGGGGCGGCGGTCTGCCGCACCGGGCTCAGGCGTTGGTGGTGACCGGGAAGGTCGTGAGCTGGTTGACGAAGATCGCCGTCGCGTAGCGCGGCTGCTCGGCGAACTCGAGGTTCGGGAAGCGCTTGAGCGTCTCCTCGAACATGACCCGCAGCTCCAGGCGCGCCAGGGCGGTCCCGAGGCAGAAGTGGCGGCCGCCGGCCCCGAACGCCTGGTGCTCGGGGTTGCGCAGGACGTCGAAGCGGTCGGGGTCCTCGTAGACGGACTCGTCGCGTCCGGTCGACGGGTACCACATCATGATCTTCTCGCCGCTCTTGATCGGCGTGCCGCCGAGTTCGGTGTCCTTCGTCGCAGTGCGCCGGAAGTGCGCGAACGCCGGGAACATCCGCAGGCATTCTTCGACCGCACTGGGGATCAGCGACGGGTCGTCGATCAGCTTCTGTCGCTCGCCGGGGTTCTCCAGGAGCGCCTTCATGCCGCTGGAGAAGGTGGACTTCGTGGAGTCGTTGCCGGCGGTGACCAGGAGGATGAAGCCCATCACGATCTCCCAGTCGCTGAGCATCTCGCCGTCGATCTCGGCGTGCACGAGGATGCTCATGAGGTCATCGGTCGGCGCGGCGCGGCGCGCGTCGATGAGGACCTGGCAGCGTCCCACGATCTCGGGAATGACCTTGTCGATCACCGACTGCGGGCCCTCCGGGTTCATCTCCGCGTCGTCGCCGCCGACCAGCTGGTTCATCAGCCGCGCCCAGATCGCGTCGTCGGCGGGGTCGATCCCCATGAACGAGCCGATCACGCGGGAGACGACCGGCGCGGCGAGCTCGGTGACGACGTCGAAGCTCTCGCGCCCCGTCAGGCCGTCGAGGACGCCGATGGTGATCTCGCGGATCGCCGGCTCGTGCTCGGCCGTTCGCTTCGGGGTGAACCCGCGCTGAAACAGCGACTTCAGCCGGTCGTGCTTGGGCGGGTCCATGCCGATGAACATGCCGTTTTGGACCTCGAGCTGGACCCATGGCATCCCGACCATGCCGCCGAGCTCGGACGAGAAGGTCTTCCAGTCGCGGCTGACCTCTCGCACGAGCTCCTGGTTGGTGACCGACCAGAACCCCGGCTCGTCGGGGAACGAGCTCATACCGTCGGACCAGTGGACCGGGCTGGAGGCCCGCAGCTCGCGGAAGAGCTCCAGCGGCGGGCCCTCACGCCAATGCTCGGGGTCGGCGACGCGGACGGCGTCGAGGTTCTGGTCGATGGTGCTCATGAGGGGGTCCGTGATAGTCGAGGGACGGTGTACGACCGAACCTCCCACAGTGCTTTACAAGCTGTCAACCGGGTGTGTCATGCGGTATCGTCGAAGGGGTGTCGTCTGTCCTGTCACGCCGGTCCACGAGCCCTGAGGATCAGCGCGGCCAGACCCGCGCGAAGATCCTCGACGCCACCGTGCAGCTGCTGGGCGAGGACCGCGCCTTTGCGGAGCTGAGCGTCGGCGAGATCTCCGGACGGGCCGGCGTCTCGAGGCCGACCTTCTACTCGTACTTCCAGGACAAGCGCGCGCTCATCCTGGCGCTGGGCGACGGCTTCGAGACGGATGCGCGGACCGCGGCCCAGCCGTGGTTGCGCAACGACACCGATGACCTCCGAGCGACCCTCACGGGCGTGCTGGGCGCGTTTGTCACGCACAAGGCGACGGTGGGAGCGGTCGTCGAGGCGGCGACGTACGACGCCGACGTCGCGGTCTTCTGGCGCGAGTTCCACGAGTGGTTCATCGTCAACACCGTCCAGCGCGCCACGACCTCCGACCCGGACCTCGCGCGCGAGGATGCGGAGGCGCTCGCCTACTCGCTGGTGTGGATGACGGAGCGGTCGTTCACCGAATACCTCGCCTCGCCTCGCGTCTCCGAGGCCGCCCTGCTCCGCGCCATCGAGCGTCTCTGGCGCACGGTCGTTCCCGTCGACTAGCTCCCGGTCCCACCGGCGGTCGCGAGGCATCTCTCAACGGCGTCGGGTCTCCGGGGACGGGCACAACCAGAGATGGCGGGCTGGAGGGCGTTTCCGGACCACCTGAGCTGGTTTGTGGCTCGACGCGACTATGGCACTTGGTGGTCTTCAATGCAGCTGTCTCCTAACGGCGGCTGGTGCTGACTCTCGGCTTCTAGTCGACCTTTCCATCCGGGGGGCTCACTCCCCCGCGCCGGCCGTCAGCGGAGTTGGTCGGCCGTCACCGGCGCCAGGCGCGGATAGACCTTGTCAGTCCCGGGGAAGTTCTTTTGCGGAACGCACGGCGGGCCGCCCATGCCCGGCAGGTCCAAGATCCCGGTGAGGATGCCCGAAGCGTTGCCCGTGTGGTCGCACGAGAACGACGGGTTTCGACCGGTGCCGGCCAGCTCGAGCTCGCCCGGACGCGGGTACGGGGCGAACCGGCTGTTTGGGTTGCGCGTTGTGGCGCCCTGCACCGTCTCACCGTTGATCGGCAGCTGGAGGCGCAGGTACGAACGCTGCACGCCGAGCGCGTCGGGGGCGGTAGCTTGCGTCGCCGCGCCGGTGTTAGCGAAGGTCACCGACAGCTCGCGCTTGTAGAGGTTCACGAAGCGCGCGATCGGCAGCAGGTCCTGCGTGAGGGGCTCCAGCCCGTCGGACACCGGACGCAGCGCGTTCAGCAGCCGACGGATCGGCGGCATCCCCGTACGCACGCGCTTGAGGACCGGGTCCAGCTCGACGAGCGTCTGCTCCAGCTGCGGAGCCAGGACGGCGAGCCGCTGGAGCGCGGGACGCACGAGCGGGGTGACGGGCCGCAGGTCCGCAATCGCGGGCTTCGCCGCACGGGACGTCGCCTCGACGGTGGTCATGAAGCGGCGGGTCTCGCGTCCGAACGACGGCAGCGTGCGCAGCGTGTCGCGCAGCGCCGGCGTGATCGCGGAGGTCGTCTCCAGCAGCTGCCGCCCGCCCTCGGCGATGCCCTGGATTGCACCGGAGCGCCGGCCGACCGCGGCGAACGTCGTCGCGAAGTCGCGGCTGCCCGACCGCACCTCGGCCGACTGCCGATTGAGGAGGTCGAACAGCCCGTCAGCACCCTCGGCCAGCGGAGCGACCTGGCCGACTGCCGCGTTGAGGTTCTTGCCCTGCCCCTCGGTGCCCTTCGCGATCGAGGTCAGCACGACCTTGAGGTCCTTGCGGGTCTTCTCGTCGAACGCGTCGAGGATCTGGTCCAGCTCGACCGTCGGCTGAATGTTCTGCGCCGGGATCGTGCCACCGTCGGGTATGAACGCCCGTCGGCCGATCTGGTCCTTGCGTGACCCGAACGAGAGGTTCACGAACGTCTCGCCGACCAGCGTCTTCGTCCGCAAGGTCGCCCGAGTGTCCTTGGGCAGCGGCGCGAACTTCGGCTCGATCTTCATCGTGACCTTGGCCTTGCCGCCCTCGCGCACGATCGTCGTGACCTTGCCCACGGTCACACCGCTGACGCGGACGTCGGCGTACCCGGCCAGCTGCGTGCCCTGCGCGAACGCCGTCTTCACCTGGTACGGCCGGCCCTTGAGCGGCACGGGGCCACCGAAGCTCGTCCAGAGGAACAGCAACAGACCGAAGCACGACAGCGCGAACGCCACCATGACCCCGATCTGCACGGGGTGCGGACGGTTCTTGTTCACGCTCGAGCGCCCCTCTTATCGCGGTGCAGAACAACGCGCGCGGTCCCGGAGTCATCGGGTGAGGGGGAACGTTCTTCGTGACCCGATCGAGAGCGTTGGTCGATCGAGCAAAGGCGCTTCGCATGTGCGGGGCCTGCTTCGGTCGGAACCTCCGCGGGCGTGTCGCTGCTAGGACCCGACAGGAGTGGGGGTTCAGGCATCGGGGCTCGGATCGGATGCGGGGCTCCAGTCCTCCCACCCGGGAAGGAGTGCGTGTCCGCCGCTTTCGAAGTGGGTGACGTCAACGATCAAAAAGAGGGCCTGGGCTTCAGCGATGACGGTCTCGTTGTCGAGGAGCCGTCCGTGGAGGTGGAGCTTGCGACCGTCGCGGCCGACCGCCCATGCTTCGATCTGCATCGGGCGCTCGAGGAGCGCGGGTGCGCGGAAGCTGACGTTCAGGTTCGCGGTAACCGCCGGTGTGCCGAGCACGATCAGGAGCGACCCGAGGGAGTCGTCCAGCACCGTTGCGACCGCCCCGCCGTGCACGATGCCGGGGGCTCCCTCGTGCCGGCGGTCAAACGTGATGGTCCCGCGCAGGAGGTCGCCGTCGACCCGGAGGCGGAGACCCATCCCGGCGGGGTTCTGCGAGCCACAGCCGAGGCAGTTGGGGTGGTGTTCGGGGATCGTGCCGTCCGCGGCGACCTTCATATGGTGCGCTCCAGCGCTTGGAGCGCCTCGGGCTCGAGGCGCCGGATCTGCTGGATGACGTCGCGTGCTTCGGCGACCTCGTGCGCTGCGGCTCGGGCGCCGAGTGCCTCCCAGGCGTCGCTGAGGGTGCGGTAGCGCTCGGCAGCGGATCGGACCGTGGCGTCGTCCAGGAGCTCGGCGGTCTCTTCGAGGTAGCCGGCCTGCAGCGAGCGGAACATCGCACCGCCGGTCCCGGCCTTGATGATCAGGACCGCGAGGGTGTCGAGCGCTTCGGGAAGTCGGTCACCGAAACGAGCCGGCCAGTCACCGAAGGTGCCGGCGAAGTACTCGACGCCGTCCAGTCCGGTGCGGCCCTCGAGACTTCCGACCGTCTGGGCGCTCTGGCGCATGTTCTTGGACGTCGCGGACGCCACATCGCGGACGACGTCGGCCAGCGCTGGTAGCTCGGTCGGCCACCGGTACGTGAACATCGCGTTGCGGGTCGGCGCGGGAAAGGACTGGGAGTTGCGCGCGCGGTGCAGGCTGTCCAAGGAACAGGCCTGAAGGTCCTCGCGGTCATTGTCGGCGACCCACGCGATCCCACGGCCTTCGTCGTGGTCGACGATCACGATGTCGTGACGGGTGTTGCGCATCCGGACGCGGAGGTACTCCAGCTCGCCGATGTCCGCCCACACCATCGGCGGGTCTCCGCGATCAATCGCGGCTTTCACCGACTCCCACCCTTGTGCGGCATCGTCGGTCTGCTCGAACGTCACGGGCGCCGCGAGGTGTTCGCCGATGTCCCGCTCCATCGACCCGGTGCGACCGACGAGGTAGAACGGGATCCCGGGCACCTGGTCGGAGAAGAAGAACCCCAGTCCACCGGCGAGCCCGAAAACCATCGGTTCGCTCAGCGGCCCGTGCCCGTAGTCCAGGCCATGGAACTCGAGCAGGTCGCGCAAGGCTCCGGACCCGCAATGGCCCGCTCGGCGGTGTGGGAACGCCTGTGCTCGTACCGACGGCGTCGGCGACAACGAGGTCGGCGTCCTAGGCGGCAGGGTGCTCACTGGTTCAGGGCGCCCGGGAGCATCGGTTGGCTGGTGAGCTGCCGGATCACGTAGGTCGACTCGTCGCTGATCGTCATGTTCGGGGAACGCTTCACAGTCTCTCGCCGAGGATCCCCAGCTGCAGGCGCCATCGCAAAACGAGGGCACAAGTGCTGGACGCCGCCGCGAGCGCCCTAAGCTCGGCGCGTTGACATAGTGTCGAACATAGTGACAAGCAGCGTGTATCGTCAACCGCGAGTGCCGAAGGTCACAGTCGGACCCTGCGGCGCTCGGACGTCCCTGACTCGAAAGGCATCTCGTGCGCGCACCGTCGATCGTTCTCTCTCCCGGCCCCTTGCGGGACCAGATTCAGGCCGCAAGGTGGGCGGAGGACGCCGGCTTCTCGTCGGTCTGGACCACGGAGTTCCACCACCGCTCCGCGACCGTGCCGCTCGGCGCGATTATCCAGGCGACCTCGACCATCGGTGTTGGCACTGCCATCGCCTACGCCTTCGGCCGCACCCCCGTCGTTCTCGCCGCCGAGATCCGGGACCTCGACGAGCTCTCCGAGGGACGCCTGCGATTCGGTCTCGGGACGGGTACGAAGCGGATGCAGCAGAACTGGCACGGTTTGGATGGCGAGCACCCCGCCCCGCGCATGGAGGAGCTCCTCCCGCTGGTCCGCAAGCTCTGGCGGCTGCATGAGGGACCGCAGGCCTTCGAGGGCCGGTTCTACCGCGTGAACGTCAAGCCGACCGTGCCCGTCGATCCACCGCTGCGCCCCGACGTGCCGCTGCTGATGGCCGGTGTGAACCCCCGGATGATCCAGGCCGCAGGCCGGGTCTCCGACGGCCTGGTCGGCCACCCGCTCTTCACCGCCTCCTACATCGAGCACGTCGTCCGGCCCGCCCTGGCCGAGGGGGCACGACGCGCAGGTCGTCCGGCTCCGCCGCTGGTCGGCTACCTGACCTGCTGCATCGATGAGGACGGTGACGTCGCCCGACAGCAGGCCGCGGCGGTCATCGCCTTCAACAGCACGGTGAAGACCTACCAGGGCATCCACGAGCACCACGGGTTCTTGAGCGAGGTCGCCGCGATCCGCGAAGCGTGGAAGCAGGGCGACTTCCCCAGCATGGTCGCTGCAGTCTCCCGCGAGATGATCGACACGATCGCCCTCGCCGGAACTCCGCAGGAGGTTCGGGACCGTTACGAGGAACGGGCCGCGGTCTACGACGACGTGCTCCTCTGGCCTCCGGCCTTTGTCGGTCAGGACGGCATCCGCAAGGTCATCGACACTCTCAGCGTTCGTGACACGTAAATGCTGCTGAACCCCCCTACCGTTATTGGGTGTTCGGGCGCCCTTGCCCGTACGATCAGCTGATGGCGGTCCTTTCGAAGCGCGACGACCCTGAAGCTCGAGGGCGCGCTGAGGCGGAACTGATCGAAGCGGTCGTCGCTCTGCTCACCGACGGGACTCCGTACGCGTCACTGTCGATCAGCAAGATCGCCGAACGAGCGGGACACACCCGCACCGGGTTCTACTTCTATTTCCGCGACAAGCGCGACCTCCTGATGAGCGCCACGAGCCGCCTCGTCGAGGAGCTCTTCCGGGGCACCACCACCTGGCTGGAGGGCCCCGGCGGCAGCGCCGAACTGCAACGCGCGCTTTCTCAGGTCCTGCACGCTTATCGTCGATCCAGCGCGCTGCTGCGTGCGCTCATCGAAGCCACGACCTACGACGCCGTGATCGCGACGTACTGGCACGACGAGATCGGCAGGTTCATCGCCGCCACCGCCCAGCGTCTCGAACGCGACGGTCTCCCCGCCACGCAGGCCCGCGGCACCGCGGACGCCCTGGTCTGGATGGTCGAACGGGTCTACTACCAGCGTGTCCTCAACGACGACCCCGAAGAGGACAAACTCGCGATCGACTCCCTCACCGCGATCTGGGCCCGCACCCTTAACCTCTCGACTTAGCCCTTCGCTCTTGACGGCCGGGGCGTGGAGTACGGCGTGGGAATACACAGAGAGGCGGCGCGGCGTGTTTGGTTCACGCCGCCTGAGCGGAACCCGCGATGAGCGGCCGGACGATCGCGGGCATCCGCCGCCACCGGGCGTCGCGAAGGGCGGTGGTGTCGAAGCCGGCGTTCCGGAGCGCTTCTATGGTGTCGCGGTTGCAGTTGCAGCCGTAGCCGATCGCCCGCCACGGACGGTGCAGCCGGTCCTGGATCCGGGCCAGGCGCGGCCTCGACGAGCGGACGTGCTCGATGAGCAGCAGCCTCCCGCCGGGACGAAGGACCCGGCGGACCTCCCGAAGTGCCTGGTCGGGGTCCTCGACGGTGCAGAGCACCAGCGTGCTCACGACCGTGTCAAACGCGTTCTCATCGAACGGGAGGTCCTCGGCGCCGGCCTGCACCACGCGAGGGTGGCCGCCGAGCCGTTGAAGACGTTTGACCATCGAGGCCTCGGGTTCGGTGAGCGTCAGGCTCGCCACCGTCGGCGGGTAGGCGTTGATGTTCAGGCCGGTACCGGCACCGAGCTCGAGGACCTCACCGGTCGCGCCGGAGAGCACGTCGCGGCGGAGGTCACGCATGCCGGTCCGCTCGCCCCAGGCGAGGAGAGGGTCGTAGATGGCGGTGAAGACGGGGGCGTAGAGCGACACGAGGCGATCGTCCCTGGATCGGAGGGCTGGCTGGATGTGCGCCGGACCCATCGGGTGGGTCCGGTGGGAGGCGGCGGGGTCGTTCAGCGGGGGCGGTAGCGCGCGTCGGCGGCGAGCTCGGCGTCGTGGTGCTCGGTGATGAACGCGTCGATCCTCCGCAGGTCGTCGACGGCCCGCTTGGCCATCGGCAACAGCTGGTGGCCCAGTTCGGTCGGTCGGACCTCGGACGGCAGCCCCTCGGCGAGGACGACCGCGGCGCGTTGCTCGAGCTTGCGGATCCGGCGAACCAACGACGTTGCGGTCACGTCCAGCTCGGCCGCGGCCGCGGCGGTGGTGCCGTGCTTGACGCCGACGACGAACGCTTCGAGGTCCACCAAGGTGATCGGGTAGGGCTGCGAGCGCCTCCCGGGCCGGCGGGAGAGCCGTGCGGCGCCGCGGGTCGAAGCGGGAAGGATCTCGTGCTCAGCGCTCATCGGTTCTGGGTGAGATGGGGTCGGAGGAACTGGTCGACCTGACGGTCGGTGGTGAACTCGCCGGCCTTGATCGCCGTCACGTCACCGGTGGCGTCGACGAGGATCGTCTGCGGGAACACGCCGCCGGCCTGAAACGCGCCGGCGATCTGCTCGTCGGGGTCCTGCACGTGCGGGTAGATCGTCGGGTTGGTCTTGAGGAACCGCCGCGCGTTCTGCGCCTTGTCGGCGGCGTTGAGGCCCAGGAACGCGACGCGATCGCCGTAGCGAGCGGCCGCGCGGCGCAGGAGCGTGAACTCCCGCCGGCACGGCGCACACCACGACGCCCACTTGTTGATCAGGACCACGTGGCCCTGAAGGGCCTTCATCTTCGCCACGAACGCGTCGCCGTTCAGATGCAACAGCTGGCCGTGCTGGCGGTACAGCCTCCGGATCGGGGCCGGTGCCCGGGCCGCCGCGCTCTGCACCGCCACCGCCGACGGGGGCGTCCCGCGCGGTGTCCTGGCAGCAGGATCGGACTGCGCCAAGCCGATCACCGCCACGACGGCTACCAGCAGGGCTGCTGCGAGCAGCCGCGCTCGGGTGCTCGTCGCCCGCAGGGCGGTGAGGACTCGTCGAACCATCGACAGCACCGTATCTACTTTCAGTGCTCTACGTACGAATTGCTTTCACAACGGTTCAGTAGTAAAGTGGTGGCTATGGAGATGCCCCGCCCGATCCCTGAACCTCTCGTCGAGCTGATCGCGCAGCGCTTCCGGGTCATCGGCGACCCGGTGCGCATCCGCCTGCTCGACCACCTCCGCGACACCCCGTCGACGGTCGGCGAGCTCAAGGACGCGCTGGGCGCGAGTCAGCAGAACGTGTCCAAGCACCTCGGCGTGTTGCACCAAGCCGGGATCGTCTCGCGGACCAAGGAGGGCACCGCGGTGCGCTACGCGATCCAGGACGAGTCGGTGTTCGCGATCTGCGAGCTCGTGTGCGGCGGCCTGCGTCAGCAGCTCAACGAGCTCGACGCGCTCCTCGGTGGCCAGACCGAGGCGACGTCGTGAGCGCCCCGACCATCGTTCCCGCCGCGCCGGCGACCCGTTCTTCGCGGTGGCCGCTGGAGCGGGCACTGTTTCTGATGGCCGGCACCGTGACGATCGTCTCCGTCCTCCTGGCCGTCTCGATCTCGCAGTGGTTTCTCCTGCTGACCGTCTTCGTCGGTCTGAATCAGTGGGTCTTCGTCGCCGTCGGGGCCTGCCCGGCGTCGCTGGTGATGAGTCGTGTCCTGGGCCTTCAGCCCGCATGTGATCGGAGGATTCGATGAGCACCGTTGGTCCGATCGGCCGTCTGGGCCGCTACACCGCCACCCACTTCAAGCAGGTCGCGATCGGCTGGGGCATCCTCGTCCTGGTCCTCGCCGTCTTCGCCCCCCGCGTCGAGTCCGCCCTCTCCGGTGCAGGCTGGGAGGCCTCCGGGTCGGAGTCCGTCCAGGCCCGCCAGCTGATCGACAAGAACGTCGGCGGGCTCTCCAGCTCCGCGTTGCAGGTCGTGGTCCACTCGGAGACGCAGACCGCCACCGACCCGGCCTTCCAGGCTGCGATCGCCAAGACCGAGGCGACGCTGAAGGACACCGAGTTCGTCGGCCGCGTCGTTCCTCCGCAGCCCGGGATGTCGATCTCGAAGGACGGGCACACCGCGATCGTGCAGGGTGCCGCCGCGGGCACGTCCAACGACATGGTCCGCGCCGCCGACGACGCCAAGAAGGGCCTCGAGAAGGCCGGCGCCGACGGGGTCGAGGTGCACCTCACCGGCGCGTCGGGCCTGTGGTCGGACTTCAACCACGCCAACCTCACCGCGATGCTCAAGAGCGAGGTGATCTCCTGGCCGGTGACGATGGCGATCCTCGTCGTCGCGTTCGGGTCGCTGGTCGCCGCCGGGCTGCCGCTGATGCTGACCATCACCGGCCTGGTCGCCGCCGCCGGGTCGCTGTTCCTCGGCGCGCAGGTGCTCGACATCTCGGTCTGGGCGTTCAACTTCGCGATGATGTTCGCCCTCGCGCTGGGCATCGACTACGCCCTCTTCATGGTCATGCGCTTCCGCAGTGCGAGAGCCGAGCACGGCGACCCCGTGCGGGCAGTGACCGAGACGATGGACACCGCCGGCAAGGCCGTCCTGTTCTCCGGCATCACCGTCCTGATCTCGCTGACCGCGGTCATGCTGGTCCCGAGCCCGGCGTTCCGGTCGATGGCGCTGGGGATCATGCTCGCCGTCATCTTCGTGCTCGCTGCGACCCTGACGCTGCTGCCGGCCGTGCTGGGCCGCCTGGACGGCAAGGTCGACAAGGGTGCGCTGCCGTGGCTGCGCTCCGGGGAGGCCCGCTCCCCGCGCTTCGAGGCCTGGGCGACCACCATATGGAAGCACCCCAAGAAGCTCGGCGGTCTCGCGCTGATCCTGCTTCTCGTGGTCATGATCCCCGTGCTCGGCATCAAGACCGGCATGCCGTCGATCAAGGTCGTGCCGTCCGAGGACGGCTCCGCGCAGGGCTACGCCCTGGTGAAGCAGGCCTTCGGTCCCGGTGCGCCCGGACAGCTGCAGCTCGTCACGACGTCGGGCGAGGCGGCCGCGGTGGCGAAGGCTGCCGGCTCCGACCGCGGGATCTCGCGGGTGATGGCGACGATGAACGGCACCGGCGGCGTGGCCGTGGTGCCGGTGCTCCCGAACGTCGACGCGTCGGACCCCGCGCTGGGGACGACGATCGACCGGCTGCGGGCCGAGCTGCCCGCCGGCACGAAGGTCGGCGGTCAGCCGGCCGAGAACCACGACCTCGAGGCCGCGCTCTCGTCGCGGACGCCGGTCGTCGTCGGCGTGGTCCTCGGCCTCGGGTTCCTGCTGCTGCTGCTCGCGCTGCAGGCGCCGATCATCGCCGCCGTCGGCGTCGTCACGAACCTGCTGGCCGTCGGTGCGGCGTTCGGGGTCGGCCGGCTGGTCTTCCAGGACGGCGTCGGCGCGAGCGTGCTGGGCTTCGACTCCCAGGGCTTCCTCGACGCCTGGGCGCCGGTCTTCTTCTTCGCGATGATCTTCGCGATCTCGATGGACTACACCGTCTTCCTGCTCTCGGCCGCCAAGGAGCGCTGGGACCTCACCCACAACCCGCGCGAGGCGATGATCGGCGGCCTCGCCGGGTCCGGTCGGGTGATCTTCGCGGCCGCGGCGGTGATGGTCGCGATCTTCTTCACCTTCTCGCTCTCGGGCCCGATCCCGCCGAAGGAGATGGGCGTGATCCTCGGCGTCGCCGTCCTGCTGGACGCGTTCCTGATCCGCCTGCTGCTCCTGCCCGCCGCGCTGCGGCTGCTCGGGAAGTGGGCGTGGTGGACGCCGAGGTCGCTGGCGAAGGTGCTGCCCGACATCCGCTTCGGGCACGCCTGAGCACCACGCCCGCTCCGGTCCCGCGCTCCGACAGCAGTCGGAGCGCGGCCCCGGGAACCGTCCGCACGACCGACAAGGGAGCACCCCGCATGTTCGGCAGGAAGAAGCACCAGATCATCGACCTCACCCCGAAGGAGGCCGAGCACGCCGCCAAGACCGGTGAGCTCGTCCTCGTCGACGTCCGCGAGGCCGACGAGCGCCGGCAGCTCGCTCCCAAGGTGAAGTCCATGCACATCCCCGTTGGTGGGATCGCCGACAGGACCGGCGAGCTGCCCACTGACCGGCCCGTCGCGTTCGTCTGCAAGGCCGGCGGCCGCAGCATGAAGGCCGCCAAGACCGCCGCCACCGCTGGTCTCGACGTCCGCAACGTGGTCGGCGGGATGACCGCCTGGGACGCTCAGGGCCTGCCCACGAAGAAGGGCTCCGCATGATCTTCCGCCAGATCACCCACGACGACCTCGGCTGCGCCAGCTACCTGATCGGTGACGAGAAGGCCGGCATCGCCGCCGTCGTCGACCCGCGGTTCGAGATCGACGAGTACCTCGACCTCGCGCGCTACATGGGCGTCTCGATCGACCACGTCTTCGAGACCCACAACCACGCCGACCACGTCTCCGGCCACGGCCGCCTCGCCGTCGCCACCGGCGCCACCATCCACGTCCACCGCCTCGCCGAACCCGACTACGCCCACCAGCCGTTCGACGACGGCGACGAGTTCCAGCTCGGCGGCCTCACCGTCCGGGCCATCCACACCCCCGGGCACCGCCCTGAGCACACCGCCTTCGCGCTGATCGACACCAAGCGCAGCGACCAGCCCTGGGCCGTCCTCACCGGCGACACCCTCTTCGTCAACGACGTCGCCCGACCGGACCTCGCGATCGAGAAGGCAGAGGGCGCCCGCGGCATCTTCCACTCGCTCAAGGACAAGCTGCTCGTGCTGTCGCCCGAGGTCGAGGTCTGGCCCGGGCACCTCGGCGGGTCGATGTGCGGCGGCCCCGGCATGGACATGAAGGTCTCCTCGACCATCGGCTACGAGCGCCGCGCCAACCCCACGCTCCAGATCGAGGACGAGCAGCAGTTCGTCGACGAGGCCTTGGCGAAGCTCGGGCCGCAGCCGCCGAACTTCCAGGCCATCGTGGAGCTCAATCGCGGACCGCTCGTCACCGAGGGCGTCCAGCTGCTGCCCCTGACGCCCCGCCAGGTCGAGCTCAAGCGCTCCGAGGGGGCACTGGTCGTCGATGTCCGCACCGATCTGCAGTTCGACGAGGCGCACATCCCCGGAGCGATCTGCGCGCCGATGCACCGCGCCGGGTTCGGGTCCAAGCTGGCCTGGCTGGCGGACCGCGAGCAGGAGATCGTTCTGATCGGCCGCGACGACCAGGACGGCCACGAGGCCGGCAAGCTCGCGCTCGCCGTCGGGATCCGCAAGCTCGGCGGGTACCTCCACGGCGGCATGACCTCCTGGCGTCAGGAGAAGCGACCCACCAACACCATCCCGCGCGTGGCCGTGGAGGACCTCGAGGACCACCGCACCGCGTTCCCGGACCTGCAGATCCTCGACGTCCGCGACCAGAGTGAGTACGACGCCGGACATATCCCCGGCTCGACGCTCACGATCTGGCACGACATCACCTCCTGGCCCACGGACCTCGACCCCGAGCTCCCCGTCGCCGTGATCTGCGGTTCCGGGCAGCGTGCCGCGACCGCCGCCAGCCTCGTCGTCCGCCACGGCGGCCGCGGCGTCGTCCACGTCGTCGATGGGGGCGTCCCGAAGTGGGGACGACTCGGCCACGAGCTCGAGACGTCCCCGTCGGCGCGGACCGCGACCTGAGCGCTCCGGTGCCCTCGGCGCCACCCGCCGGCGCGGGCCCGACACGATGACGCTGCTGGCGATCCCGTTCGGGATCCTCATCGGACTGATCGTCGGCACCGTCGGCGGCGGCGGCGCGATCCTCGCGCTTCCCGTCCTCGTCTACGTCCTGGGCGAGGACGTCAACCCGGCATCGACCGTATCGCTGATCGTCGTCGCGCTCGCCGCATCCGTCGGCGCCGGCGCACGGGTGCGCGGCGGCCACGTCTGCGCCCGCCTGGCGATCCTGTTCTCGATCCCGGCCGCCGCCGGCTCCCTGGCCGGCACCGTCCTGGGGCAGGAGGTCAGCCCGCGACTGCTGATCCTGACGTTCGTGCCCGTCATGGCACTCGCTGCGGCCCTGACCTGGCGCCGTGCCTGCACCGACCAGACCGGCGACGAAGAGGCCTGCCCCGACGTCCCGATCGGCAAGATCGTGCTCGCCGGAGCGCTCGTCGGGATCCTCACCGGCTTCTTCGGCGTCGGCGGCGGCTTCGTCATCGTCCCCGTCCTGACGCTCTGGTTCGGCATGAGCTTCCGCCGCGCCGTCGGCACCTCGCTGGTGATCATCACCCTCACCGGCCTCGCCGCCCTGGCCAGCCACCTCGCCACTGGCACCACCATCGACCTGCCCGTCACCGCCGCGCTCGCCGGCGCCACGATGCTCGGCGCCCTCATTGGCAGCCGTGTCAGCGACCGGCTCCCGCAGCGTCTACTCGGCCAGGGGTTCGCGCTGACTGTCGGGGCTGTCGCGATCTTCCTCCTCGTCGACACCCTCGCCCTCGGCGGACCGCCCGGCAGCTGAACCCGACGTACCCGGATGTGACATCAACAGTCGCCGCCGCTTGATGCATGGGTGACTGACACGCACGCCTGCACGAGGGCGGTCGCGTTGCTCATGGGGCGCTCCGGGCGGGGGTCTGCAGGAGCGAGATCAGCGGCGTGTCGGGGTCCGCCAACAGCGCGCGGTCGGGCGAGAGCTCTTGGGTGATGGCGCGCTTGCTGAACATGAACTCCTTCGGTCGGTTCACGCAGTCCGCGGCGATCAGCCGGCCGTCGGCGAGGTAGAAGCAGGCGAAGCTGCGGCCGTCAGCGGGGTTTCCCCGCAGCACGACCTCGTCATGGCCGGTGCTCAGGCCGGCGATCTGCAGCTTCAGGTCGTACTGGTCGGACCAGAACCACGGCAGGGCCGAGATCGGCTTCTGCTTGCCGCAGATCGCGCCGGCGATCGCCTTGGCGTGCTCCAGCGCGTTGGCGACGCACTCCAGGCGAATTCGCGTCCCGTACCGAGCGTCGTAGTGGTTGGCGCAGTCGCCGGCGGCGAAGATGCGCGGATCGTCCGTCCGGCCGTGCTCGTCGACGACGATGCCGTTCTCGACCGCCAGGCCGGCGTCGCGGGCGAGCTCGACGTTGGGCAGGACGCCGACCCCGACGACGACGAGGTCCGCGGGGATCTTGGTGCCGTCGGTGAGGCGGACCGCCCGGACGTGCCCGTCGCCCTCAAATCCTGCGACGCCGACGCCGGTGCGCAGGTCGACGCCCTCCTCGCGGTGCACGCGGTCGTAAAACGCCGAGACCTCGGGGGCGGTGACCCGCTGCAGGACGCGGTCGGCAACCTCGAGGACCGCGACCTCGATCCCCAGCTTCCGCAGCGACGCGGCGGCCTCCAGACCGATGTAGCCCGCGCCGACGATGACGGCCCGGCGGGCGGTCCGGAGGGTGCCCCGGATCGCCTCGATGTCGGCGGCGTCCCGCAGGGCGTGAATGCCCGGGAGGTCCGCGCCGGGGACGTCCAGCGGGCGCGGGCGCGCTCCGGTGCAGAGGACGAGCCGGTCGTAGGACAGCGCGTCGCCGTCGTCGAGGGCGACGGTGCCGGCCTCGCGGTCGATCCCGGTGACACGGGCGTGACGGAAGGTCACGTCCTCCTTCTCGTAGAACTCCGGCCCGCGGATCAGGAGGTCAGAAAGCGTCGTCGTGCCGTGCAGGAACGTCTTCGACAGCGGCGGCCGCTGATAGGGCAGCGACGGCTCGTCGCCGACCAGCACGATCTCCCCGTCCCAGCCGCCCTGGCGCAGGCTCACGCAGAGCTGCGCGCTCGCGTGGCCGGCGCCGACCACGATCACCCGGTCGCGTTTCATCCCGTCGTCCCTCTCCGCGTCGCCGTTGCGGCTCAGGCGCCCGAGGTCGCCTCGACGCGGACAGGTGTCTGCTCGCGGACCGGCTTCGGTGTGAGCTGCACCTGCATGTCGCTGTAGCCCTTGACGAAGTTCGACTGCACGTAGCTGGGCTCGCCGATCACCTCGATGCGGTCAAACCGCTCAAGCAGCTCCTCCCACAGGATCCGCAGCTGCATCTCCGCGAGCCGGTTGCCCATGCACCGGTGCACGCCGAACCCGAACGACATGTGGTTGCGCGCGTTCTTGCGGTCGATGATGAAGTCGTCGGCGTTCTCGAACTTCCGCTCGTCGCGGTTGCCCGATACGTACCACATGAGCACCACGTCACCCTTGCGGATGAACTGCCCGCCGAAGTGGACGTCCCTCTTGGCGACGCGGCGCATGTAGGCCAGCGGCGTCTGCCAGCGGATGATCTCCGAGACCATGTTCGGGATCAGCTTCGGGTCGGCCTTGAGCTTCTCGAACTCGTCGGGGAACCGGTTGAGCGCCAGGACGCCGCCGGTCATCGAGTTGCGGGTGGTGTCGTTGCCGCCGACGATCAGCAGCGTAAGGTTGCCGAGGAACTCAAACGGCTTCTTGATCAGGTCCCTGGTGTCCTCCGACGTCTGCATCAGGGTGATGAGGTCAAAGCCGTCCGGCTCGCCGGCGGCGCGACGGGCGGCCTTGTCGTGCCACAACGCCGTGAAGTTGCGCGCCAGGTCCACGGCGGCGGGGAAGAGCTCGTCCTGGTGCGTCGTACCGCCCGTGGCGTCCGCGGACCCGCTGATCGTGTCGGACCAGTAGGTGAGCTTGTGCCGCTCCTCGAACGGGAAGTCCAGCAGCGTGGCCAGCATGCGGCCGGTGATCTCCTTCGACACGCGCTCGACCCAGTCAAACGGCCGGTCGGTCGGCAGGTTGTCGAGCACGTCCTGCACGCGCTCGCGGATCAGCGACTCCATCTCCTTGAGGTTCTTCGGCGCCACGACGCCCTGCACGGCCCGGCGCTGCACGTCGTGCTTGGGCGGGTCCATCGCGATGAACATCTCGGCGTTGAACGGCGGAGGCCCCAGGACGATGTAGGGCTCGGCCGAGAACACCTCCGCGTTGGAGTCGACGGCCTGGATGTCGGCGTAGCGCGTGACCGACCAGAACGGCCCGAACGGGCTCTTGGGCTGGTAGTGGACGGGGGCCTCCTCACGCAGCCGCGCGAAGTAGGGGTACCACTGGCCCTGACGGTTCATGAACGGGTTGCTGACGTCGATCTCCTCCAGCGGCACGTCCGCCGGATCGGGGATCGGTCGTTCCTCAAACCGCAGCGCCTTCATCATCCCGGCCAGGCGCTTGGCCTTCAGCGTAAGGGCCACGCTTTGGATCACGCGGTCGACCGGCACGGTCGCCTGCACCGTGTCGGTCACGCGGACCTTGGTCCGCTGAAAGAGGGTGCTGTTGGTCGTCATGGTCTCTCGCTTGGTGGTCGTCTGCTCGAACACGGGGTGGGCTACATCTGAAACTCGGGGAGGTGCACCGTCAGCCCGTCGAGCGCGGGGCTGGCCCGCAGCTGGCACGCCAGACGCGAGTTCGGGCCGCACTCCGGCGACATCTCCACCATCTGGCTCTCGAGGTCGGTGCGCGTTCCGGTCGTGGTGATCCAGGCGTCGTCGACGATCACGTGGCAGGTGCCGCACGACGCCTCGCCGCCGCAGTCGCCATCGATCCCCGGAACGCCGTGGTTGGTCGCCAGCTCCATCAGCGACGAGCCGTCCTCCAGCTCGACCTGGTGCGGCGTGCCGTCGTGCTCGACGAACGTGATGGTCCCCATGACTGCCCTCACTCAATTGGTTTGACGAAGCCTGCTCAGCGTCCGGGGCGCTCGCTGGGCGACCCACTGACAGGAATGCGCCGACCGTACCATTTTTCTGCACCGTGCGGTACGTTCTGGGAGTGGATGCAGAATACGACCGATGAGCACCCCGACGCATCTGACTCGCAAGGGCGCCCGGCGTGCCGAGGAGATCCTCGAGGCCACCGTGCGCTGCCTCGCCCGCGACGGGTACGCCGCCACCTCGCTGCAGCGCGTCGCCGAGGAGGCCGGGGTTCCCAAGCGCGCGATCCCGTACTACTTCGCCTCGCGCGAGGGCCTGTTGACGAACGCGGCCGAGCACCTCATCGCCCGCCTCGTCGACCAGATCCTGCAGGCCGTCGCCGCGCTGAAGGACGCCGACAGCATCATCGACGTCGGCTTCGAAGCGTTCTGGGCCGGCCTGACCCGCGACCGGGCGTTCCTGGTCGCATGGCTGGGGCTGCAGACCGAAGCGATCACCAACCCGTCCCTCGCACCAGCAGCCGCAACGGCGACCGACCAGCTGCGCCGGATGATCGACGGCCTGATCGCCGGGCACCGCGCCCGCGGCGGCCATCTCGCGTACCCGGCGCAGACGATCCAGATCACCATCCTCGCATGGGTGCAGGGCCTCGCCCTGGATTGGGCCATCAACGGCAGCACGCCCGCCCTTGAGGACTCCATCGCCGTCTTTCGGACCTGGCTGAAGACCGCAGCACACCCAGACATGGTGCGGTCCGACACCTGAGGCACCGCCGCGCACCAAACCGAAGAGCACCCCGGCGGAGACCCTTCGATCGTGCTCCTCATGGCCGGTGCCGGCCTGTGCCGCGGAGAGGTCGCAGACCTCCACCACGGCCAGTTCGAATACCGACGCCGCTCCAGTTCCCCCGCTCTAGGCGGGCCGTCCGCGGTTCCACCACGATGGCACTCCCGATCCGCGACAGGGCGGAGTCGAGCGGACCGGACCGCCCACCGCCGCCACCGTCGACGCGATCGCCGCTCGAACAATGAGCCGGTTTGATTCCCGGGCAAGGGGCGTTATACGAGGCGCTGAGAGTGCGTTCTGGACGCCGACCGCCAGCGGTGGGTTCGCCGCGGCCGTTCCGAGGCCTGCGGGGTTGACGTTTCGAGTCTTATCGAGCGCAGTTCTGGGGTCGCGATCGGGGCGCGAGTGGCGTGCGGCGCGCCCTGCCGTCGTACCTCAGTGCACCTCGGTGACCGTGGCGACCGGTACCGGTCGCCGCACATGGGTCACGGGGCCCGCGGTGCGTTCGCGGAACGCGGTGCGGCGGGCGGCGCGGACGCCGTTGGCGATGACGAGCAGCTCGGCGATCTCGTGCGCCGCGACGACGGTCGCCAGGCCCAGGATCCCGAGCGCGGCGAGCGGCACGAGGGTCAGCAGGATGGCGGCGGAGAGCGCGAGGTTCTGACGCATGATCCGGTCCGCCCGGCGCGCGTGACCGATCGCGTCGGGGAGCGCGCGGAGGTCGGAGCCCATGAGGGCGACGTCGGCGGTCTCGATCGCCACGTCGGAACCGACGGCGCCCATCGCGATCCCGACGCGCGCGGAAGCGAGGGCCGGGGCGTCGTTGATGCCGTCGCCGACCATCGCGACCGGCTGGGTGGCGCTGAGGTTCTGGACGGCCGTGAGCTTGTCCTCAGGCAGGAGCTCGGCGCGGACGTCGTCTATGCCGGCCTGCGCCGCGAGGGCGCGGGCGGTGGCGGTGTTGTCGCCGGTCAGCATCACGACCTGCCGGACGCCGACGGTGCGCAGCAGCGCTACGGCCTCAGCGGCTTCGGGGCGCAGCTCGTCGCGGACCGCCACGGCACCGATAGCGGAGCCGTCCTGTTCGACCAGGACGACGGTGGCGCCCTGTTCCTGCAGGCGCGTGACGTCGTCGGCGAGCGGGCCGGCGTCGATGAACCCGGGTCGCCCGAGCCGGACCGGGATGCCGTCGATGGTGCCGGTGAGGCCGCTACCGGCGACGTTCTGCACATCGTCAGCAGCCGGGGTCTGGTCGGTGGCGGCGAGGATCGCTGCAGCGAGCGGGTGGTCGCTGCGGCCCTCCAACGCGGCCGCGACCGCGAGCACCTCGTCGGCGGTCGCGTCGCCGGTGGAGAGGGTGTCGATGACGGTCGGCTGGTTGCGGGTCAGGGTGCCGGTCTTGTCCAGTGCGACGGTCCGGACGGACGCGAGCGCCTCGAGTGCGGCGCCGCCCTTGATGAGGACGCCGGCGCGGGTCGCGGCACCAATGGCGGAGACGACGGTGATCGGGACAGCAATCGCGAACGCACACGGCGACGCGGCGACGAGCACCACCAGCGCCCGGTTGATCCATTCGCTGGTGTCGCCGGTCGCGAGCGAGCCGATGACGGCGACCAGCAGCGCGACGACGAGGACGCCGGGGACGAGCGGCCGTGCGACGCGGTCAGCGAGGCGCTGGCCCGCGCCCTTGCGGTCCTGGGCCTCCTCGACGATTCGCACGACGCGGGCGAGCGAGTTCTCGCCGGCTCGCGCGGTGACCTCGACCTCGAGGGCGCCGCTGCCGTTGATCGCTGCGGCGAAGACGTCGTCGCCGGGTCCGCGCTCGACGGGGACGGACTCGCCGGTGATCGCGGACTGGTCCAGGGCGGAGCGGCCGGTGCGGATCGTGCCGTCGGTCGCGACGCGCTCACCGGCCTTGACGACCAAGAGGTCGCCGATCAGGAGCTCTACGGGGTCGACGTCGAGCTCCCGGCCGTTGCGCCGGACGGTCGCGCGGTCGGGGACGAGGTCCATCAGCGCCCGGAGGCCCTGGCGGGTGCGGGTCAGCGCGTAGCTCTCGAGCGCTTCGGAGATGGCGAAGAGGAACGCGAGGGTGGCGGCCTCGGCGAGCTCGCCGAGGAGGATCGCGCCGATCGCGGCGATCATCATCAGCGTCCCGACCGACAGGCGGCCGCGCAGCAGCGCGCGGGCGGAGGCGGGAATGAACGTTAGGCCACCGGCAACGAACGCCAGCGCCTCGAGCACCGTCCCGACGGTGCCGCCACCGCCGGCGATCCCGGCGACCAGGAGGACGCCGGAGACGGCGGCGAGCTGGATCTCGCGCACCTTGTAGAGCTTCGGGATCGGGGCACCGTCGACGGGCACCTCGATCTCGCAGCCGCACGCGTCGGTGATCATCCGCGTCCTCGGGGCAGGCGCGGCCGAGGTGCTGCAGCCGCACGCGTCGGTCTCCGGCGGCGCGCTGCCGGCCATCGTCAGGAGCGGGCCGGTGGTGGTCGGGCGGTCCTTCTCGGGCCCTCCGCTGCAGCAGGCGTCGCTCATGCGGGCACCTCCCCCGGGACCAGCGCGGCGAGCAGACGGTCGCCGGTGTCGGTCAGTCCGTACATGACCATCCGCCCGTCGCGACGCGAACCGACCACTCCGGCGGTGCGCATCTTCCTCAAGTGGTGCGAGACCGCCTTCTCGGGCCGCTGCACGATCCACGAGAGGTCGCAGACGCAGAGCTCCCCTCCCCCGCGCAGCGCCATAGCCAGCGCGACGCGGGTGGGGTCGCCGAAGGCGGCGGCGTGGACGGCGACCTGCTCGGCCGCGGGGCCCTCAAGGCCGGCTTGACGCAACGCCTCCGCCTTGGGCAGATCGAGACAGAGGAGATCGCATGTGTCGTCGGCCATGCGCACACTCTAACGATCGTGCGGATATGCGCACGCAGTCCTCATCTCGGAGGTCGCTTAGGCGTCGAGCTCGGTGAGTAGCTGGTCTATGCGGCGGCTGATGTCGTCGCGGGTGGTGCGGACCTCGTCGACGGGGCGTCCGGAGGGGTCGGGGAGGTCCCAGTCGATGTAGCGCACGCCGGGGACGAAGGGGCACTTGTCGCCGCAGCCCATCGTGACGACGACGTCGGCCCATTCCGCCAGCTCACGCGTGAGGAGCTTGGGCTCCTGGTCGCGGAGATCGATGCCGAACTCGTCCATAACGGTGAGCACCTCGGGATGGACCCGGTCCGCCGGCGTGGTGCCGGCGGAACGCCCTTCGTGCCGGCCTTCGGCGGCACGCTCAAACAACGCGCGGCTGATCTGCGAGCGCCCCGCGTTGTGCAGGCAGACGAACAACACGTGCGCCATCAGACGACCCCCTCGACGGCCTGGTTCGGGGTCGTTCGGCGGGCGCGGGAGCGGGCCGGGTCGCCGGGCAGGAGCAGCGACAGGAGGCCGGCGGCGAGGACCATGATCGCCGAGCCCCAGAGGCAGGCCTGGAGGCCCTGCCACTGGTAGAGGGCGCCGGAGAGGACGGTGCCGGAGAGCCGGCCGAAGGCGTTGGCCATGTAGTAGAAGCCGACGTTCATCGCGACCTTCGACCCCTCGGCGTAGGCGAGGATCAGGTACGAGTGCACCGCGCTGTTCATCGCGAACACGACGCCGAAGACGATGAGCCCGGCGACGATGACGACGTCCGGGTCGATCGAGGTGCTCATGGCGATCGCGATCGCGGCGGGGAAGGCGGCGAGGACGAACGCGAGCTTCGCGGCGGTGCGGCCGTCGGGGTCCTTCACGAACCGCGGTGCCGTCGCTTGGACGATCCCGTAGCCGATGGTCCACACGGCCATGAAGATCCCGACCTGCCAGAACGACCAGCCCATCACGGTCCGGAGGTAGACCGGGAGGCCGACGACGAACCAGACGTCGCGCGAGGCGAAGAGGAAGATCCGCGCGCCGGCCAGCAGGTTCACCGATCGGTTGTTCGAGAACATCTGCCGGAACTTCGCCGACGCGTCGGGCGTGCCGAGGTCGCCGCGCATGAAGATCAGCGTCCCCGCGAGGCCGGCGGCGACGAGGCCGGCGATGCACCCCAGCGCGGCCTGGAAACCGATGACGGTGAGCAGCAGGCCGCCGATGAAGAACCCGACGCCCTTCAGTGCGTTCTTGGAGCCGGTGAGGATCGCGACCCACTTGTAGAGGGCCCCCGGGGTGTCCTGCGGGACGACGAGCTTCACCGCGCTCTTCGACGACATCTTCGTCAGGTCCTTCGCGATCCCCGAGAGCGCCTGGGCGACCATGACGTAGGCGACGACGAGCCACGACTCGGGCACCAGGGCGAGCATCGCGAGCGCCGCGAGCTGGAAGGTCAGCCCGCCCAGCAGTGTCGACTTCAGTCCCCATCGTGCGGCGATGTAGCCGCCGACGAGGTTCGTAAGGATCCCGAAGACCTCGTAGAAGAGGAAGAGCGAGGCGACCTGCAGCGGGCTGTAGCCGAGCTCGTAGAAGTAAAAGAGGACCAGGACGCGGATCGCGCCGTCGGCGATCGTGTCCGCCCAGTACGCGCCCGTGACGACGACGTAGTTGCGCAGGTCCCCGCCGCGCTGCTCGGCGGCCGCGGTCGCGTCCTGGCCGTTCACGCCCGTGGCTCCAGGGAGGCGGCGACCTGGCCGGCGAGCTCGACCCAGCGGTTGACGTAGCCCCACTCGTTGTCGTACCAGGCCAGGATCTTCACCTGGGTCCTGTCGGTGACCATCGTCGACGGCGCGTCGACGATCCCCGACCGCGGGTCGTCCTTGAAGTCCACCGACACCAACGGCCGCGTCTCGTAGCCAAGGATCCCCTTGAGCGGGCCCTCCGCGGCGGTGCGAAGCAGCTCGTTGACCTCCTCGACGGTGGTCTCGCGCGCGACCTCGAAGACCGCGTCGGTGAGCGACGCGTTCAGCAGCGGCACCCGGATCGCGACACCGTCCAGCCGGCCCTGCAGCTCCGGGAAGATCAGCCCGATCGCCGTCGCGGACCCTGTGGTCGTCGGGATGAGCGAGAGGCCGGCGGCGCGGGCGCGGCGGAGGTCCTTGTGCGGCGCGTCGACGAGGGTCTGCGTGTTCGTGAGGTCGTGCAGCGTGGTGATCGACCCGCGCAGGATCCCGAGGCCTTCGTGGATGACCTTCACGACGGGCGCGAGGCAGTTCGTGGTGCATGACGCGGCCGTGAGGACATCGTGGGTGGCCGGGTCGTAGAGGTGGTCGTTGACGCCGACGACGACGTTCAGCGCCCCGCCGTCCTTCACCGGCGCGGCGACGATGACCTTCCGCACCCCGCGATCGAAGTACGGGGCCAGCGTCGCCTGAGTCTTGAGCTTGCCGGTGCCCTCGAGGACCACGTCGACGCCGAGCTCGTCCCACGGCACGTCGCCCGGGGCTGCATGCGCGCTGTAGCTCAGCGTCGTGCCGTCGATGGTGACGGTGTCACCGTCGGCGGCGATGTCGCGGTGCCAGCGGCCGTGAACGGAGTCGAACTCCAGAAGGTGCGCGGCGGTCGCTGCGTCGCCTGCGATCTCGTTGATGTGCACGAACTCGAGGTCCGGCCGGTCCAGGCCGGCGCGGAGAGCTAGGCGCCCCATGCGCCCGAAGCCGTTGATGCCGACGCGAACCGTCATGCGCAGTTCCCGGCGGTGAGGCACTCGGTGACGTCGCGGTGGGCGATCGTCATGACGTGGCCGCGGACGGTCGCGTCGTCGTAGCCGGCGAGGACCTGGTCCGAGCACGCCCGGATCTGCTGCTCGGAGAACCGGTCACCGAGGTCCTCTCGGACCGCCGGGAGGAGTCGCTCGAGGCGCAGCTGGTGGGCGGTGCGGTCGAGGTAGATGTCCTGCAGGTGCTCGTCGAGGAGGTTCTTGACGTGCTGCTCGATCTGGTCGCGGATCTCGCGGACCCGCTCGATCGGCAGCGTCGAAGGGTCTTCGACGTCCCACTCCTGGACCATCGCGGGGACGAACGGGCAGGCGTCGCCGCAGCCCATCGTCACGGCCCAGTCGGCGTGCAGCTGCATCTCGGTGGTGAGCTTCGTCGGCTTCTGCTGGGAGAGATCGATCCCCACCTCGGCCATCGCCTCGACGACGACAGGCCAGACCGCCTTGGCGGGCTGGGTGCCGGCGGACTCCGCTCGCACATCGTCGGGGGCGAGGCGGTCGAAGAACGCCTGGGCGATCTGGGACCGACCGGCGTTGTGGTTGCAGACGAACAGCACGTGGCGCATGAAGGGGTCCTCGGTGGTGGGGATCAGACGGGGCGGGGGTCAGCTCGTGGTGCCGGTGGATCGCCGCGGCGAGCGGCGGCCTCCTCGGCCGGGTACCAGCGCCGGCGGATCCAGAGCGCGACGTAGACCAGGCCGACGAGGACGGGAACCTCGATCAGCGGCCCGACGACACCGGCCAAGGCCTGGCCGGAGGTGGCGCCGAAGACGCCGATGGCCACCGCGATCGCGAGCTCGAAGTTGTTGCCCGCCGCGGTGAAGGCGAGGGACGCGGTGCGGGCGTAGGTCGCGCCGATGAGGCGTCCGGCGGCGAGGCCGGCGGAGAACATCACGGCGAAGTAGACGAGCAGCGGCAGCGCGATCCGAACGACGTCGAGCGGCTCGGACGTGATCGCGTCGCCCTGGATCGCGAAGAGCATCACGATCGTGAAGAGCAATCCGTAGAGCGCGAACGGCCCGATCTTCGGCAGGAACCTGGTCTCGTACGCCTCCTCACCCATGCGGCGCACCCCGATGTAGCGGGTGAGCGCGCCGGCGACCAGGGGGATGCCGAGGAAGATCAAGACGGTCCGTGCGACCTCCCAGATGCCGATCGAGAACCCCTGGCTGTCGAGGCCGAGGAGGTCCGGCAGGGCGGTGAGGTAGAACCAGCCCAGGACGCTGTAGGCGACGATCTGGAAGACCGAGTTGATCGCCACCAGCAGCGCGGTGGACTCGCGGTCCGCGCACGAGAGATCGCTCCAGATCAGGACCATGGCGATGCAGCGGGCGAGGCCGACGATGATCAGGCCGGTCCGGAACTCGGGCTGGTCGGCGAGGAAGATCCAGGCCAGCGCGAACATCACCGCCGGCCCGACCACCCAGTTGAGGACCAGCGACGCGCCGAGCATCTTGGCGGTCTCCGGGGAGCGGTCGCGGGCGACGTCGCCGTAGCGGACCTTTGCCAGCACCGGGTACATCATCAAGAGCAGCCCGAGCGCGATCGGTAGCGACACCGTGCCGATGCGGAGCTTGTCGAGGCCGTCGTTGATCGACGGGATCGCCGCCCCCAGGCCCAGGCCGACGGCCATCGCCAGCAGGATCCAGACGGGCAGGAAGCGGTCCAGCGTCGATAGGCGCTGCAGGACCGGTCGGTCCGCCGACGCGGTCGGTTCGGTGACGGTGGCCATGCCCCGCACCGTATCTAGTGACAGATGTCGATGCAATCGACAAACGTGACTTCTTTGTGTAGCTTGCTGTTTCGATGAACGTCGATCTGCAGCTCGAGCCGAAGACCAAGCGTGCCGCCGGCGCCCCGTGCTGCGAGCCCGTCGTCTACCCCGACGTCGACCGCGAAAAGGCCACCCGTCTGGCCGACGTCGCCAAAGCCCTCGGGGACCCGATCCGGCTGCAACTCGTGGACGTGCTGCGCAAGCACGCCGGCAAGGTCTGCGTCTGCGAGCTCGTGCCGCTCTTCGACGTCTCCCAGTCCACGCTGAGCCACCACCTCAAGAAGCTGCGCGACGCCGGCATCGTCGATTCCGAGCGCCAAGGCCTCTGGGCCTACTACTACGTGCTGCCCGGCGCGATCGACGAGCTCGCCGGCTGGCTCGGCTGACCCCTCCCCCACATCGAGGTCCTTCCATGAGCACGACCGACCGCAGCACCCTGACCGACGAGCAGCTCCGCGAGGAGGTCCGCCTGAAGTACGCGCAGGCCGCGACGCAGGGCTCGAGCTGCTGCAGCCCCGCCGTCGCCACGACCGACGAGCACGGCACCGAGGTCTTCGGCGCCGCCCTCTACGACGCCGACACCGCCGGCGAGGGCGGCAAGGCGATCGAGGGGTCGCTCGGGTGCGGCATCCCGACCGCCGTCGCCGCCCTGAAGGACGGCGACGTGGTGCTCGACCTCGGGTCCGGCACCGGCGGCGACGTCCTGATCTCGGCCCGCCGCGTCGCGCCGACGGGTCGGGCGATCGGGATCGACATGACCGACGAGATGCTCGACCAGGCCCGCAGGAACGCCGCGGACGCCGGCCTCGAGAACGTGGAGTTCCGCAAGGGCTACCTCGAAGACCTCCCCCTTGAGGACGCGTCCGTCGACGTCGTGATCTCCAACTGCGTCATCAACCTCGCCGGCGACAAGAACAAGGTCCTCGCCGAGGCCGCCCGCGTCCTCAGGCCCGGCGGCCGCTTCGCGGTCTCCGACGTCGTCGCCGACCCCGACATGGACGACGCCACCAAACGCGACATGCAGCAGTTCACCGGCTGCATCGCCGGCGCCCTCACCCGCCGCGAGTTCGAGACCGCCCTCGCCGCCGCGGGCCTGGTCGACGTCGAGATCCAAGAGACTCACCGCGTCCACGCCAAGGCCGGCTCCGCGATCGTCCGCGCCACCAAGCCGCGGTAGCGGGCCCACCGCACGGGGCGACTTGACCCTCGACCGAGGTCGAAGGCTTACGCTCGCGGGGTGCGGATCTCCGAAGCGGCCGAGCAGGCCGGGACCTCGGCGTCGGCGCTGCGGTACTACGAGAAAGTCGGGCTGACTCGGGCGCCGCGGACCGATGCGGGCTACCGGGTCTACGACCAAGCGACCCAGGACCGCGTCGCGTTCGTGCTGACCGTCAAGCGCCTCGGATTGCCTCTGCCGCGGATCCGTGAGCTGCTGGCGGTCTGGGACGCCCAGCCCTGCCGAACGGTGCAGGCTCGCCTCCGCGATCTCATTGACGAACAGCTCGAGGACACTCGGCGCCGGATGACCGAGCTGCGGGCGCTCGAGCGACAACTGCTCGACGGCCGCGCACGTCTGGACGGGCTGCCGGCCCGGAACCGGGCGTGCGACCCGGCCTGCCCGTTCCAGCAGCACCCGGCGGCATGAGCGCGCAGAGCGCTGCAGCACGGCTGGAACACCACCAGATTCCGGTCTACCTCGGTGCCGTCGTGGTCGGTGGCCTGATCGGGCTGGTGGCACCGGGGACGGAGCATGCGTTCGAGGCGCTGATCTACCCGGTGCTCGGGGCGCTGCTGTACGTGACGTTCCTGCAGGTGCCGTTCACGGCGTTGCGCGCCGCGTTCTCGGATCGACGGTTCCTGCTGGCCGCGATGGGCCTGAACTTCCTGATCGTGCCGGTCGTGGCGTTCGCGCTCAGCCGCCTGGCGCCCGGGGACCGCGCGATCGAGCTCGGCGTGCTGATGGTGCTGCTGACGCCGTGCATCGACTACGTCATCGTCTTCACGCGCCTGGCCGGCGGCAGCGACCGCCGGCTCCTGGCCGCCGCACCGCTCTTGATGCTTGCGCAGATGGCGCTGCTGCCCGCGTTCCTCTGGCTCTTCATGGGATCCGAGCTGGCCGACATCATCGAACCCGGACCGTTCATCGAGGCGTTCCTGATCCTGATCGCGCTCCCGCTTGCCCTGGCCTGGGCCACCGAGGCGTGGTCCAAGCGCTCCCCGGCCGGAGCACGGGTGAAGGACACCGCGGACCTCACGCCGGTCGCGCTGATGGCCCTGACGCTGGTGGTCGTGGTCGCATCGCAGTTCCCGCGAGTGCGCGACGACATCGGCGACGTCGCCGGCGTGGTGCCGCTCTACGTCGCGTTCCTCATCGTGATGGCCATCATCGGCCGTGCACTCGCGCTGCGGCTGCGGTTCGACGTTCCGGCGAGCCGCGCCCTCGTCTTCACCGGTGCGACGCGCAACTCGCTGGTCGTGCTCCCCCTGGCCCTGTCGCTCGGCGACGTGTATGCGATCACGGGCGCGGTGATCGTGACGCAGACGCTGGTCGAGATCCTCGGGATGGTCGCCTACGTCCGCCTCGCCCCACGGCTGCTCCCCGACCCTCCTACCACCGCTCCGGCCTGATCCAAACGCGCGGCCGGTACGTCAAGCGGCCGGGACGCGCGTGACCATCAGCACCGCCTCCGAGGCCGCCGCGCCCCGCCGCGGCGGTCGCCGGGGCCGGTTGCGTCCGGCGGGTCCGGGCGACGCTCTAGAGGATGTAGATCGGTGTGCCGACCGGCACGCGGTCGTAGAGCTCGATGACGTCGGGGATGTGCATGCGCAGGCAGCCGTGCGACGCGTTCGTTCCAATGGAAGCGTCGTCCGAGGTGCCGTGGATGCCGACGCCGTCGTAGATGCCCATCCACCGGGCCTTCAGCGGATTGGACGGGCCCGGCGGAACGACGGTGCCGGCGAGCTTGCCCGCCCAGGCGGAGTTCGGCACGTTCCAGGTCGGGTTGACGGCCTTGTTCGCGATCGTGTACTGCCCCGCCGGTGTGTCGTTGCCGGCTTTGCCGACGGAGATGCCGTAGGTCTTGGCGACCTTCATGCCCTTGTAGAGCGTCAGCTTGAAGGTCGCGCGGTTGGCGACGAGGACCGTGGAGTACCTCTTCCGGACGGCCGCCGTCGTCTCCTTCGGCTTGATCTTCGTCGTGTACGCAGAGACCTGATGGTTCGCGGAGGGGTCCTGGAGCGCGGTGCGGATGAGCTGCGCGACCTTCTCGCGCTTGAGCCGCAACCCGACGCGGCCCTCCTTCATCGACAGCTCGCCGTTCGCGAACTGGACGGACGCCGACTGGGGCTCGCGGTGCAGGCCCTTCTCGACGCGGTCGAGCAGCCGGGTGATCGCGTAGCGGTTGTAGGTGCTGGTCGGCGAGAAGTCCTTGCGGACCTCCTTGCCGGAGACCTTGTCGTACACGCGGGAGAAGGCGTTGCCGTCCTGCCCGAGCCGCACGGCCCGGTCGACGGCCTCGTCCAGGTCGACCTTGATGCCGGCGCCCTTCGCCGTCAGGTTCCACTCCTTCTCGCTGTGCACCACCCGGATGGGCTTGGAGAGACGGCTCGTCAGCTCCGTCTCGGCCTTGCGGCGCGCGGCGTCGCGCGTCATCCCGCCGACGTCCACACCACCGATGGTGACGCCCTCCGGGATGCCCTTCGTCGTGCTCGCGTCGGCGACGAGGACGCCACCCGTGGCGACGCTCAGCGCGGCCAACACCGTGGCGATGATCAGGACGGAACGTTGGCGCATCGGCAGAGTCAGGAGGGGATTTGGCGCATCGGGAGTGGTCGAACGGTAGCGGTTGTTCACCTACACCAAGCCCGGATCCCCTACGCGCCGCGGAGAACGCACGGGTCACCCGCGTCGAGAACGGCGGAGCGGCCGAGCGATACCACGCCACCCAGACGCCCGTGGCGACCCGCATCGGCGCGTCTGGGGACGATGCGCCGTGTGATGTCACGGGTTGGGCGCACCACCGGTTCGTGCCTCGATGTCGCTGATTGGCGGGGTGGGACGCCGACGGGGCCCGAAGGCAGAGACGGAGCAAAAGAACAGTTGAGTCATGCCATACTTCCTCGTATGGGCCGCATCAATCGCCGATCACTCCTCGCCGGAGCCGTACCCGTGCTCGGGGGCGCAGCCCTCCTCACGCGGGACGCGACCGCGGCAGGCATGGACCACTCGATGCATGCAGGCGCGGGACAACCTGCCGTCCAGCGCCCAGCCGGGGCGCACGACGGGCACGCGAACTTCCGCGACGCCCGGACCGTCGATCACAGAGCGAACGGCTTCGATCCGCACGACATCGTCCGGGACTTCGACCGCGGGACGACCAAGCGTCTGCCGTCGGGGCGGGTGTTGCGAGAGTGGACGCTCGTCGCCGGCGACCGCGAGATCGAGATCGCGCCCGGGATCCGCTTCGCGTCGTGGTCCTACAACGGCCGGATCCCCGGCCCGACGCTGCGATGCACCGAGGGCGAGCGGCTGCGGATCACGTTCGTCAACGGGTCCGCGCACCCGCACACGATCCACTTCCACGGCCTGCATCCCGCGACGATGGACGGCATCGCCGGCCAGGGCGCCGGCGAGATCCAGCCCGGTGGCAAGACGGTCTACGAATTCGACGCCCTCCCCGCAGGACTCCACCTCTACCACTGCCACGTCCGGCCGCTGGCCGAGCACATCGCCAAAGGGCTCTACGGCACGTTCATCGTCGACCCGAAGGAGCCGCGGGAGGACGCCGACGAGCTCGTGATGGTGATGAACGGGTTCGACACGAACTTCGACCGCGCCAACGAGTTCTACGCCGCCAACACGATCCCGTTCGCGTACATGAACAAGCCGATCAAGATCGAGCGCGACCGGCTCGTGCGGCTCTACCTGGTCAACATCCTCGAATACGACCTGATCAACAGCTTCCACCTCCACGGCAACCTCTTCGAGTACTTCCCGACCGGGACGAGCAAGACGCCGTCGGAGCTGACCGACACCGTGATGCTCTGCCAGGGCCAGCGGGGGATCGCGGAGTGGCGGTTCCCGTATCCCGGGAAGTACATGTTCCACGCCCACCAGTCCGAGTTCACGGAGCTCGGCTGGCAGGGCTTCTTCGAGGTCGCCTGATGAGCGCCCCGAACGCCCCCGCCCCAGCGGCCCCCCGCAAGGTGCCCGCATGGGTCCTCGGCCTGGTCCCGCTCCTGCTGATCGCAGTCGCGCTCGGATCGTTCCTCGCCCTCGACGGGCCCGGCATCGGCGACCGCGTCGGCCCCCCGGTCGAGGAACTCGCTGTCGAGAAGACGAAGCTCGAGCCTGGCACGATCGACCTCACCGTTCGCAACGACGGTCCCGATGCCGTGACGATCGCGCAGGCGCAGGTCAACGACGCGTTCGTCCAGTTCAGTGGGGCGGACCGCCCGATCGACCGCCTGACCACCGCGACCGTCCGGCTGCAGCAGCCGTGGGTCGAGGGCGAGGCGTACTCCGTCGTGCTGCTCACGTCGACCGGCGCGACGATCCCGCACGAGATCCCCGTCGCCGTGGCCACCCCGCAGAACGACACCGGCTTCTTCGGACTCATGGCCCTCCTGGGGATCTACGTCGGCGTGATCCCCGTAGCGCTCGGCATGCTCTGGCTTCCGTGGTTGCGCCGCGTCCCCCCTGCCTGGATGCGGGGGCTGATGGCCCTGACCATCGGGTTGCTGGTGTTCCTCGCGATCGACGCGACGCTCGAGGGCTTCGAGCTCGCCGACACGGGATCGCAAGCCTTCGGCGGACGGGCGCTGGTCCTCATCGGCGCGGTCTCCTCGTTCCTGTTGTTGACCGGCGTATCGGAGTACGTGCGAGGGCGCAAAGCGCGGGCCGAGTCGGACGGGGCATCGGGCGGGACGCTTGCGCTCCTGGTGGCTATCGGAATCGGACTGCACAACCTCGGAGAGGGCGTGGCGATCGGCGCCGCCTACGCGACCGGTGCCCTGGCGCTGGGCGCGTTCCTCGTCGTCGGATTCGCGCTGCACAACACCACGGAGGGGCTCGCCGTCGTCGCCCCGGTCGCCCGCGAGACGCCTTCCCTGCGTCGTCTCGCGCTCCTGGGCCTGATAGCCGGATTCCCCGCCGTGATCGGTGCGTGGATCGGGGCTGCCGCGTTCAACTCCAGCGTCGCAGCGTTCCTCTTCGGCTTCGGCGCCGGTGCCATCGTCCAGGTCATCGCACAGCTGGCCCCGTCGCTGCGCGACGACGAGGGGCGCACGCTGCACCCCGTCGCCGTGGGCGGGATGCTCGCCGGTCTGGTCCTGATGTTCGGGACCGGGCTGCTCGTCAGCGTCTGACCAGGGGCGTCGGGGCCGCGGGCCGGACGGCCGCACCAGCGGGGACATCGAGCGAGCGGAGCCGGCGCCGCCGCGGGAGCGGGCTCCCGCGGCGGCGCGACGCAGCTCCGCTGCCCCTTGCCACCGCGTCGCATGGAGTGGGCACCGGCTCGCGCGCTCGACTACGCAGCGAGAACTCCCGATGTGGCCTTCGCCACCCGGTGTCCCTTCCTCGCCGCGCCCGGTCAGGGTAACAACGAGTACTACGGCCCGTAGGAGCATCGCGGGCGGTCCGCGGACGAGGGTGCTACTGGTCCTGGAGCTCGCGGGCGAGGCGCGCTCTGCCCAGCGCGCGTGCGCGGCGCACCTGGAGGTCCCCGGTAGGCCAGATCGCCAGCGAAGCACCGAGCGCCATAATCAGGCTGCCGATCCAGATCCACGTGACCAGCGGCGAGCTGATGACCTGGAACGTCACCGGCGACGGCCGTCGGCCATAGAAGGTGGCCAGGCTGATCGCCGCCTCCGCGCCGCGAGCGAACGGCGCGTCAGCGCCCGCGAGCTGCTTGTCGAGCGCCTGGTAGACGTCGACGAGCGCATCGCCGTCGGGCTGCATCGCGACCCACAGGTCGCGCGTCAGGCCGGCGTCGAGGGCCACCTCGGTGGCCGCCTCGCCGTTGAAGTACCGGCCGACCGGCCCGTCGGCGGGGTTCGACGACGGGAAGAACTCGCGGGTCGGTCGGATCGTGCTGATCCGCCGACCGTCGCGGTAGACGCCGACCTTCGCACCGACGATGAGCTTCTCGATCCGCTGGTCGCGGAGGCGGTAGTCGCCGATCGCCGCCTCGTACCGCAGCGTGTAGTCGCCGACCGACAGCTCCTGACCGACGGTCGCCCGGGTGCGCTCCGTCTCCTTCAGCGCCGAGGACGCCGCGACGGCGAGGACCAGGACCGCGAAGCCCACGTGCACCAGATAGCCGCCGTACCGGCGCCGGTTGCGGCCGACCAGGCGGGGCAGGGCGACGGGATAGGACTCGCCGGTCGCGACCCGCCGCGACCGGACACCGCGGACGAGCTCCTGGCCGATGGAGCCCAAGACGAACCCTCCGAGAGCAAGGGCCGCCGCAACGTCGACGCGCGCACTCCCTCCCAGGAGCGACCCCACGAGCAGGACCGTCCCGGCAACGGCCAGCGGCGCGCGGAGCTGCCGCCAGAGGTGCCGCCGCGTCGTCCGGCGCCACGCGAGCAGCGGGCCGAGCCCCATCAGTCCGACGAGCGTGAGCCCGAGGGGCCCGACCCACCAGCCCCAGGTCGAGGACGCCCACGGCCGCTGCTTGCCGGTCAGCACCTCGCTGATCAGCGGGAAGAACGTCCCCCAGAGGATCACCACGACGAGCAGGACCAGGACGACGTTCCCGAGCAGGAAGACGGCTTCTCGGGAGGTGAGCGAATCGATCCGGTGCTCCGAGCGCAAGGACTCCCGGCGCCAGGTGACCAGCGCGATCGACCCACCGGTCATGAGGACGAGGAGCCCGAGGAACTGCGCTCCGACGGTCGAGTTCCCGAAGGCGTGGATGGAGGAGAGCACGCCCGAGCGGACGATGAACGTGCCCAGGATGCAGAGGATCCCGGTGGCGAGGATCAGCGAGACGTTCCAGGTGCGGAGCATCCCCCGCTTCTCCTGGATCATCACGGAGTGGATGAAGGCGGTGCCGATGATCCACGGCATCAGCGACGCGTTCTCGACGGCGTCCCAGCCCCAGTAGCCGCCCCAGCCCAGCTCGGCGTAGGACCAGCGCGATCCCAGCACGATGCCGATGCCCAGGAGCAGCCAGGCGCCCAGCGCGTAGCGCCGGGTGTGGCGGATCCAGTCCGACCCGACGTGCCCCGCGGCCAGCGCGCCGACCGCGAACGCGAACGGCACCGCGAACAGCGTGTAGCCGCTGTAGAGCATCGGCGGGTGGATCATCATGCTCGGGTACTGCAGGAGCGGGTTCAGACCCTCCCCCTGCAGCGGCACCGGCGAGCTCAACCGGAACGGCGAGCTGTAGAAGACGAGCAGCAGCAGGAAGAACAGGCCCAGCCCGAGCAGGACGGCCTGCGCCCACGGCACCACATCGGCCATCCGGCGCCCGGCGAGCCGGACGACGAGCGAGCTCCACAGGCTCAGCAGCCAGACCCACAGCAGCAGCGAGCCCTCCTGCGAGCTCCAGGGCGCCGCCATCCGGTACCCCAGCGGCGTCGTCGACGACGAGTGGCTCGCGACGACGTCGAACGTCAGGTCGGTGCGGATGAACGCGATCTCGACGAGGACGAAGCACGCCGTCGTCAGCGCGGCGACCACGTAGATCGCGCGGCGCCCGGAGCGGACCCACGCGGCGCCGTGACCGTTCAGTCCCCCGTCGGCGACGGCCTGCAGCTTCCGCGCACCGACGAGGCTCGCCACCGCGCCGTAGGCCGCGACGAGCAGTGCGAGGACGAGAAAGCCACGTCCGAGGAGGTCCATACCTCAGTCCTGTCGGCCTTGAAGGTCCATCAGGCGTTCTTCACGGAGCGCTTGCTGCTCGGATTCGCGCAGACCGCGGATGAAGAGGACCCCGAACGCGACGCCCATGATCAGCACCTGCTCGGTGGCCATCAGTGCTCCGGCCATGCCCTGGTCGGCGATGGCGGAGAGGCCCCAGTAGGTCGGCTGGTCGGCGTAGAAGTCGTAGAGCGCCTTCGGGGCGAAGGTGAGCGCCATGCCCAGGAGGCCGACGGTCACCTTCGTGACGCCCATGTAGGCCATCGGGGCCATCGCCGTCATGCGGTCCCGGCCGGGGATCGGGCGGAGGAGATGCCACCAGTACAGAAGCCCGATCGCGGTGAAGGTCATGTGCTCCAGCAGGTGGACGGTGGGCGAGCGCGACGCGGCGTTGTAGAGGGCGGGGACGTGCCAGATCCACATCCCGAGGGTGTAGGCGGCGAGGCCGAACCAGGGCGAGGCGAGGAAGCCGATCCGTCGCTCGATCCAGAGGATGCGGCGCGTGATCGGTCGCATCAGCACGCGGTTGAGCCCGAACAGCAGCAGCAGCGGGAAGACGTCCAGCAGCAGCAGGTGCTGGACCATGTGCATGACGAGCAGGTAGTCGCCGAGCTCGTCGATCGGGTTGCCCTGCGCGACGATCAGCGTCAACCCGCCGGAGGCGAACGAGACCAGTCGCCACACCGGTGCGTGAGCGCGGTCGGGCGAGCGACGCACCGTCACCCACCGCCTCAGGTAGACGGCGATCAGGACGCTCGCCAGGAGCGACGGTGCGAGCTCGGGGCCCCAGACGATCGGTGGCGACACGATGCGACAGTCTGCCAGCTGCTCCTACATTTCGTAGGAGTGCCGCTAGTTTCGTCGGATGCGCGTTTCAGCGATCTGGGCAGAAGACCGACGGCGGTGGCACGTGGCGCTGGCGCTCGTCACGCTCGCGGGTCTCGGTCTTCGCCTCTGGGGCATCGGGTGGGGACTGCCGTTCGCCTACAACCTCGACGAGCGGGCGCACTTCGTCCCCAGGGCGGTCGGCTTCTTCCAGAACGGGTCGCTCGACCCCGACTACCAGCTCAACCCCGCGGGCCTGATGCAGTGGATCGCGGGGGCGCTCTGGCTGTTTCGCGGCGGGCGGGACGGGGTCGTCGACGGGTGGGCGACGGACCCGGGCTCGATCTGGATCACCGCGCGGGTGGCATCCGCGGTGCTCTCCACGTCGGCGATCGTGGTGCTGTACGCCGCCGGGGCGCGGATGTTCGACCGACGGACCGGCCTGGTGGCGGCGGCGCTGCTGGCGTTCTCGTTCCTTCCGGCGCACTACGGGAAGCTGGCGCTCAACGATGCACCGTCGTTGGCGCCGAGTGCTCTGGCGTTGTTCGCGATCGCTGGGATCGTCCGCTTCGGTCGCCGCCGCGACTACCTCCTGGCCGGCGCCGCCCTTGGACTGGCGGTGGGGTTCAAGTACAACGCCGCGTTCCTCGGCCTGCCGCTGCTGACCGCGGTGGGCATGCACGCCGCCGGCGGTCTGCGGGCGGACGGTGACCAACACCCGCCGCCCGGCGCTGGGCGGCTGCCGAACTGGCGTGCGGCCGCGGTCGGCCTGCTCATCGTGGCGGCCTCGGCCTTCGTGGCGTTCTTCGCCATGGACCCCTACGCGGTGCTGCGCCCGGGGTTCTTCCGCAGCGAGCTCGAGCATCTCTCGGACTACACCGCCGGGGGTCTGCTGCTCGGGGAGACGGAGCGGTCGGGGTATCGCTACTACGCGTGGGCGCTTCTCTGGGGCTTCGGCGTCGTCCCGGCGCTGCTCCTGGCGATCGGCGTCGCCCGGGGAGCATGCCGGCACCGGTGGCAGGCGTTGTTGCTCGTGCCCGCACCCGTGGTGTTCGTCGCGCTCATCGGATCGCAGGGCCGGTACTTCGCCCGGTACGAGCTGCCGATCTATCCGCTGCTCGCGCTCCTGGCGGCCTCGGGAGGGGTCTGGGTCCTGGAGTTCCTCCTCGCCCGCCTGCGGATCGCCGGCCGGGCGCGCCTCGCCGCCGGAGCCGTCCTGACCGCCGCGGCGTTCGCGCAGGGCATCGTCCTGATCGCGCACAGCAACGTCGTGCTGTCCCGGCCCGACACCCGCACCACCGCGCGGGAATGGATGGTGCGCAACATCCCGGCGGGGACGCCGATCGTGGTCGAGCCCATGGTGCCCCGCGAGTGGTACGCCGACGGCGCGTCCCTGCGGAGCGCATCCTCCCGAGCCGAGTACCGGTGGCCGCGCCTGACGCGGACCGGCGCCGACAAACGACGCCTCGCGCGGGCCCATCCTCGCCTAGCCAGCCGGATCGGACGCGCGGCGGACTTCGCCAACCACGGCTTCACGCTCTTCCCAGGGATGCTCGACTTCTACCGCGAGAACGGTGCGTGCTGGGTGATCTCCGGGTCGATGCAGAGCGGACGGGTCCAGAACAACCCTGCCCGGGTCCCCGATGCCGTGCGCTACTACCGCGCCCTCGAGCGCCAGGCCGTCCTGCGCTTCTCGATCTCGCCGTTCGACGGGCCCGAAGCGAAGGACTACTTCCAGTACGACAAGGCGTTCAACTTCGTGCAGCTGCGCTACCGGCTTCCCGGGCCATCCGTGCGGGTCTACCGCCTGAAGGACTGCTCTCCCGGCGTCGATACGCAGCGCATCCGAAGGGCTGGGTGACGAAGTACTCCCTCGTCTGGCGGCGCGCGTCGGCCGGACAGACCGGGGGCGTGGAGGTCGAGATGGTGCGTCGGCGGGACGCGCCCTGGCGGAACAGGTCCGTCGAGTCCGCCTCTGAACGTACGACCGTTGTCCAGGCGAGGGAGTCTGCGGCGATCGCGGCCGATGACCGGGCGGGGCCCGGCCGAGGGCTCCCTCGTCGCGAACCCGGAGGTCACCACGATGTCGAAGAAGCTCATGGCCATGCTCGCCGTCGTCGTTCTCGGCGCGGGATTCGTCTACAAGACGGTGCTCGCCGCCCCGACCGAGGCCGGTGCCGAACCGAAGCTCCAGGGCGTCGTCTACGTCCTGCCCAAGGAGTTCCTCGTCAACCTCTCCGACGGGCGCTACGCCAAGTTCTCCGTCGCCGTCGTTCTTCCCGAGACGCCAGAGGCCCACGGCGAGGAGACACCTCCCGAAGGCTACGGTCCGCTCGCCGAGGAAGCGGTCATCAGAACCGTCGTCGTCGATGTCGTCGGCGCCTCGACCGGCGACGCCCTGACGACGGCCAAGGGTCGGTCGGCCGTTCGACGTCGGATCCTCCGACGCATAGAGCGGGAGACCGACGCGGAAGCGAAGGACGTGCTCTTTCCCGACATCACCGTGCAGTGACGTCGTCGGACGCACGCTCGATGGACCGAGGTGCGATCTGTCGATCGTTGAGCGCGCCATCCTGACGAAGTCCGACGATGGGTAGGAGAATCGACCGGATTCCTGGTACCTTTCGGCACGCCGAGTCCCCGGGAGCCGTCCCCGGGGAGCGGGGGACCCAGGTGTTTTGGGGCTTGTCCACGACCTTTGTGGAGGCGCGACTCTTTCAGCGCCAGCCCGTCAGCTAACCCCGTAGGCCGACGAGAGAGCTGCTCCACATGTCATCACGCCCGGCGCGCCGCGCCGCCCTCATCAGCGCCCTGGCCTTGCTGGCCTGCGGGGGACCCATCACGCAGGCTGCCTCCGCAGCCGGCGTCCCGGGTGGGGGCGGAACCCCGGCCCCGACCGCGACGACCCCAGCGACTGCCGCCGCCCCCGCCCCTGCACCTCCGACGGTGTCGGAGACGCAGACGGTGAAACTGACGCGCTCGCAGGTGAAGAGCGTCCAGCGGCGGGCCCGCGTCCGGGCCGACGGGGCGATCGGCAGCAGGACGCGTGCTGCGCTCAAGAGGTACCAGGCGAAGAAGCGGCTGGTCCGCACCGGGCGACCGAACCTCCAGACGCTGAAGGCCATGAAGCTCGCGTTCGCGAAGAAGGTCGAGCAGCAGCTGGTCGCGCGCCAGCGCACTGCGGCACCGCTGGCCGGAGCCGTTCCCGGATTCGTCTTCCCGATCCAAGGCTCGTGGTCCTTCGGGGGTTCGGCCACGGCGTTCGGTGACCGGGGAGGCGCGCACGAAGGCGTCGACCTCCTCTCCGCCTGCGGGACGCCGGTCGTCGCCGCCTCCAGCGGGACGGTGAAGGCCAACGCGGATCAGTCCGCCGCCGGCAATTACCTCGTGCTCACCGACACGCCTTCGGGCGAGGACCAGGCGTACATGCACCTGCAGTCCGCCTCCCCGCTGCGGCCCGGCACTCGCGTCGAGGCGGGCTCGCCGATCGGCGCAGTCGGCGACACGGGCAACGCGACGGCCTGCCTCCTGCACTTCGAGCTCTGGGGCGCTCCGGGGTGGCAGGACGGCAAGCCGCGCGACCCGAGCGGCGACCTCGAGTCGTGGGGCGGGACCCCCACGCCCGCCGCCCGCTGACCCCCGACCGCCTCGCGTCGGCCAGGCGCTCTTCCTAAGCTAAGGCGTCCCGAACGTTCCGGCGGCTGCGCGCGACGAGATCCACATCCCGGAGCGGCGGAGCCACCCCACGGACGGACGACTCGGGGCTCCGCACCCTTCGCTCCAGATCGCCCCGCACGGGATCGGGGTCTCGTTCGCGTGCCCACGCACTCGGTCGATCGACGGAGTCGGTAGGCGCTCGACATCGGCACGTTCCGGCGCTTCGACATCATTCCTACACCATGTAGGACTTTCGCTACGATGCGGACCTGCAGATCGCGCCGATGCCCCGCCCAGACGCCCCAGCCCCAATGCACATCGGACTGCACCGGCCCCTCCGCCGGCGGCACCCGTCAGCTTCGGTGGCCGGCGCGTGCGTGCTCGACGTGGTCGCGAGCCAGACCCAGCAGGCCGCTGACGTGGTCGTCGTCGAGGCTGTAGAGCACGCTGCGCCCGACCTTCCGCCGCTTCACGACGTGCGCGGTGCGGAGGAGGCGCAGCGCGTGCGAGCACGCGGTCTCCGACAGGCCCGCGGCCTCCGCCAGACCGCCGACGTGCATCTCCGGCGTCTCCATCAAGGCCAGGATCACCCGCAGGCGACCCGGGTCCGCGAGCACGCGAAAGGTCTCCGCGAGCTCATCGACCTCACCGTCCCGCCACGGCACTCCGGCCTGCACCGGCGCACCGGACGATGCCGCCGCGACGCGACTGTCTGGTCCGCTCACGCCCTCAAGCGTATCCCGGCCCCCGTACCGACCCACACGCCGCGCTCGACGTGGCGCGGGCTCGACCGGTCTGTTACCTTCAGACTTGTTCAGATGTTCATGCTTTTAGGAGCAGGAATCAGTCTCATGGCCCACGATCACTCCCACGGCATCGTCACCGCCGGCGCCCGCCACAAGCGTGCGCTGACGATCGCACTGGCGCTCACTGCGACGTACCTCGTCGTCGAGCTCTCGGTCGGCCTCGCGATCGGCTCCCTCGCGCTGATCTCCGATGCCGGCCACATGCTCACCGACACCGCGGGGCTCGCCCTGGCGCTGACGGCGATCGTGATGGCGCAGAGCACGCCGGACGACGAACGGACGTACGGTCGCTACCGGCTCGAGGCGCTCGCGTCGCTGGCCAACGCTGTGCTGCTGTTCGCGGTCGCGATCTACGTCCTCATCGAGGCCGTCGGCCGGTTCCAGGACCCCACCGACGTCCCCGGACTCGGGCTGATGGTCGTCGCCTTCGTCGGCCTCGTGGTCAACGTCGCCTCGTTCCTGCTCCTGCGCGCCGGCGCGAAGGAGAGCCTGAACGTCCGCGGCGCGTTCCTCGAGGTCTGGGCCGACATGATCGGCTCGCTCGGCGTGCTCGCGGCCGGCGCGGTCATGCTCGCGACCGACTGGCCCTACGCCGACCCGATCGTCGGCGTCGCGATCGGCCTGTTCGTCCTCCCCCGCGCCTGGCGTCTGGGCGCCGACGCGGTCCACATCCTCATGGAGGGCGCGCCGAAGGACGTCGACGTCGCCGATGTGCGGAGCACGCTCGCGGCATTGCCCGGGGTGCAGGGCGTCCACGACCTGCACGTCTGGACCCTGACCTCCGGCACCGACGTGGCCAGCGCCCACCTGCAGATGGCCGAAGGCGCCGACGGCGGCGCCGTCCTGACCGCCGCCACGGCTCTCCTTCGCGAGCGATTCAACATCTCGCACGCGACGATCCAGACCGAGCCCAGCGGTTACGACACCGACGACGAACCGGGGATCTGACATGAGCACCGAGACCATCGACCTGCCGCTGGGCAGGGACGCCGACTGCGAGCCGTGTGCCGGCCGGATCCGCGAGACCCTCGTCCACCACGCCGGCGTCACCGGCGTCGCCGGTGTGCGTGACGACACCGCCCTGCGGGTCACCGTCGACGCCGAACGGTGCGACGCCGCGTGCCTTGCAGAGGCGCTCGAGGACGCGCGCCGAGCGCTGCACGGCCGCTACAGCCACCCCGAGATGACCGTCACCGGGATGGACTGCGCCGACTGCGCCACGCGCATCGAGCACACCGTCCGTCGGCTGCCCGGCGTCGACGGCGTGAGCGTCAGCGTCACCTCGGCGCGCATGCGGCTGGAGCTGGACACCGAGGTCGGCGACCTCGAGACCGTCCGCGGCCGCGTCTCCAAGCTCGGCTACGGCGTCGGCGAGACGATCGCCCCGCCCTCCGCCGCCGGATCGGCGGCCCCCGCAGAGCTGCCGCAGGCGGCCGCGTGCGACGACGCGTGCTGCGCCCCGGAGGACGCCACCCCGGACGCCGGCGACCACGGGGAGGCGCTGCATCGACATGCTGCACCGCCTTCCGCGGCGGTCGGAGTCACCGCTCCGGCGAGCACCGGGACAGGCGGGCTGCTTCGCGAATGGGCGCGCGGATCCGACCGGGTGACGCGCACGTCCGCCGTGCTGCTGCTGGTCGCGGTGCTCTTCGACCTGACCCGGTTCCCGGGGGTGTTCGCGATCGCCGCCTACGCCCTCAGCACCGCGACGGGTGGCGTCTCGATCGCACGGTCCGGGATCAGGGGCGCGATCGCGACGCGCCGGCCCGACATGAACCTCCTGATGGCGATCGCCGTGCTCGGCGCGGTGGCGATCGGGGCGTGGATGGAGGCCGCGCTTGTCGTCGTCCTCTTCTCGATCGGCGAGCTGCTCGAGGGACGCGCCGTCGGCCGCGCGCGCCGCGAGCTCGAGGCGCTGGTCTCGCTCGCCCCGCAGGTCGCCGTGGTCCGACGGACGCACTCCCACGGTGGCGCCCTGCACCACGAGGAGCTGACCGTGCCGGTGGACGCACTGATCGTCGGAGACGTCGTGATCGTCCGCCCAGGAGAGCAGATCCCCGCAGACGGGACGATCCTCGAGGGCGCCTCGGCGATCGATCAGGCCGCGATCACCGGCGAGTCGACGCCGGTGGATCGCGAAGCCGGCGAGCAGGTCTTCGCGGGCACGCTCAACGGCGAGGGACTGCTCGCCATCACGACCACGAGCGCCCCCGGCGACACGACGCTCGATCGCATCGCCCGGCTCGTCGCCGACGCGCAGGCACGGCGCTCGCCGTCGGAGCGCTGGGTGCAGGCCTTCGCGCGGATCTACACCCCGATCGTCATCGCCGCCGCGCTCCTGGTGGCGATCGTGCCGCCCGTGCTCGGCCTGATGGAGTTCTCCGACGCGTTCTACTCGGCGCTGGCGCTCCTGATCCTCGCCTGCCCGTGTGCCCTGGTCCTGTCGACCCCGGTCTCGATCGTCTCCGCGCTGGGACGCGCCTCCGCCGCCGGCGTCCTGGTCAAGGGCGGCGCGCATCTCGAACGCGCCGCGACGATCCAGACCGTCGCGTTCGACAAGACCGGCACGCTGACGGCCGGAGAGCCCGACGTCGTGCAGGTCGACGGCGTCGCGCCCGACGGCACGCTCTACCCCGTCGGCGCAACCCCGGAGATGCTCCGCACGTCGGTGCTGGCAGTGGCCGCTGCGCTCGAGCAGGGCTCCGCGCACCCGCTGGCCGTGGCGATCGTCACGGCGGCTCAGGACCGCGGGATCGGGCTCCCGCACGCGACCGACCTGCGGTCGCTGACCGGCCTGGGCGCATCGGGCATCATCGGCGCAGACCCGTGCCGCGTCGGCAGCCCGCGGCTGCTGGCCACGGACGAGCAGCCTCCGATGGTGCGTGAGCTCGCCGAGCGGCTGCAGGACGCCGGGCGGACCGTCGTCCTCGTCGAGCGCGCCGGCACGGTGATCGGCGCGATCGGGCTCGCCGACCGCCCGCGGCCCGAAGCCCGGGAGGCGATGGGCCGCCTGGGCGAGCTCGGCATCACCCGGACGGTGATGCTGACGGGCGACACCCCCGAGACCGCCGCGGCGATCGCCGGCGACCTCGGGATCGCGGGGGTCGCCGCCGATCTGCTGCCGGGCGACAAGGCCGACGCCGTGCGGCGGCTCGGCGACGGCGTCGCGATGGTCGGCGACGGCGTCAACGACACCCCGGCGCTGGCGGCGTCGGACCTCGGCATCGCGATGGGGACCGCCGGCAGCCCCGCGGCGATCGAGGTCGCCGACGTGGCGCTGATGGGCGACGACCCGCGGAAGATCGCGGAGCTGATCGGGCTGGCGCGGTGGACCCGCACGGTCGTGCGGCAGAACATCGCGTTCTCGCTGGGGACGAAGGCGATCGCCGCCGTGTTCCTGCTCTTCGGCGCGCTGCCCCTGTGGGCCGCGGTCGGGGTCGACGTCGGCGCGTCGCTCCTGGTCGTCGCCAACGGCCTGCGGCTCGTCTCGGGGCGCCCCGTCGGACAGCGCGAGCTGCCGATCCTCGAGCGCAGCGCCGTGGCCGGCCCGACGGTGTTCGTGTGAGCTCGCGCCCGTTGCCACGTCGCCCGCAGCCGTCTCCGGGACGCTGGGGCTTCGGTGCCGCGCTGTTGATCCTTGTCGCGACCCTGGGGAGCGCGTCCTTGGCCGTGATCCCCGACCTCCTCCTCGGAGACGACACGCTGACGCGCAGGATCGTCGGTCAGCTCGGCAGCATGATCACCCAGAACGCCGTCTTCGTGGCCCTGCCCGTGGTGATCATCGCGCTGCTGCTGCAAGCGCGTCCCGCCCCGAGCGCCTTCGGTCTGCGCACGCCCTCCCGGCCGTGGATGACCGCGGGGGCGGTGGTCGTGGCCTTCGTCGGCTACCTCCTCATCTCCAACCTCCTCGGGTCGCTCCTCGACGTCGGCGACCGCAAGGACTCGCAGCCCGCCACCCTCGGAGCGACCGAGAGCGTCGCCGCCGGGATCGCCATCGCCCTCGGCGTCACGATCCTCGCCCCGGTCGGCGAGGAGTTCCTGATGCGCGGAGTCGTGTACCCGGGCATGCGAGACGGCCTGAGCAGCCGCATCGGCCCCTGGGCCGCCATCGCCGCCGCCGCCGTGGTCAACGGGCTGATCTTCGGCGCACTGCACGGCGCCACGGACCTGATCTTCATCCCGATGCTGATGACGTTCGGGATCGTGCTGTGCCTGCTCTACCAGGTGACCGGATCGTTGTACGCACCGATCGCGCTCCACCTCACTAACAACACGGTCGCGATCGCCACGGCGCTGGGGTGGACCGTCCTGGAGGGCCTCGCGCTCTGGCTGAGCGCCGCGGCCGTCCTGAGCCTCGCGGCCCGCGTCGTCGGGACGGTCACGCGACGCAGCCGTGCCGGGATCTCCGAGGCGGGCGCCTCGCCGGCTGCGTGATCAGCGCGGTCGGCGGGCACGAGACCGTGCGATCTCCTCCCGCCAGTCCGTCCCCCAGATGCGCTCGCGGAGCACGACGACCATGACCGCGCCGACCGCCAACGCGAGGAGCAGCTGCACGGTGCCGGAGCTCGTCACCACGGACGCAGCGCTCCACACGAGCGCCTCGATCAGCACCAACGTGCAGATCCAGAAGAGTCGCCCGCGTTGCCGGGGCTCCGCGACGGGCCGGGGCAGTACCTTCGCCCCCTCGCCGGGCGGCGGCGGCCTGCGGGACTTCTGACGACGACTCTTCTTGGCAGCCACTGCGGTCCTCCGCACGGGATGGGTCCGGCCCCGTCCGCCCACGACCGGACGTTCATCGAGCGACGGATCACGCCACCGAAGTATCCTACATCGCGTCGGAGTGGCCACGCCGCTCGGCCGATGTGAATACGCCAGACTCGTCGCATGGAGTGTCCGGACCGACGTACGAACGAGACCCCGACAGGGAGGCAGCCCGCGGCCGCGGGTCGGCGCCGGCGACCGGCGCGCCTCGCGCATCACAGGTCCCGGGCGGCGCGGAACTCTCGATCGTGCGGTGGCCGCCGGATGAGGCGCGACACATGAGGCGTGTCTCTTCTCTCCAGGTGGTGACGGCCCTGTTCGTCGCGGTGCTGGTCGTCGTGCTGGTCACGTTCACGACGCTCGCTGTCACGTCGGCCTCCCGCTCATCCGCCGACGCCACGACGACCACCGGACCGGCCCCGCCCCCCACCCAGCCGACGCTCACCACCTTCGACCCCTGACGCGCCGCCGCGCCGGCGCAACGAGCCGTTCACGCGTTGCCGCGGGGACTGCCCTACTCCTACAGTGCGTAGTTCACCTGGGGGCGGGCACGTCGTTTCGACGTCTGCTGCGGCCCTCGCTGACCTCCGGAGTCCGGTTGCGCCCCCGCCTCGTATCCATCCCCCTTGCGGTTGTCGCGCTCGCGCTCGCACCGTCGGCGTCGGACCTGGTTCCCGGAGTCGACCCGGGCGGTGTCGCCCGCGCGGCGGCGTCGCCAGAGCGGCTCGAGCGTCTTCGCGAGCGGATCGTGGCGACGGAGGGCCGCGTGGCGCGCCGCAAGGGCCGCGAGCGCGTCCTGACGACCGACGTGCAGCGCTTCGGGGATCGGATCGACAGGATGGCCGAGCGCATCGCCCAGCTCCAGACACGCCAGGACGGGGCACAGCGTGATCTGGACGCGAGCACCGCCGAGCTCGAGCGAACCCAGTCGGAGCTGCGGACCCAACGTCGGCGGTTGGTGCGGCTGCGCGGCCGGCTCGCCGAGTCCCGCAGGATCCTGGCAGCGCGGCTGGTCGAGCTCTATCAGGCGGACAAGCCGGATCTCGTCGGGGTGGTCGTCGACAGCCAGGGGTTCTCCGATCTGCTCGAACGCGCGGAGTTCCTCCAGAAGATCGGACAACAGGACCGCCGGGTCGTCGGGGCGGTGCGCAGCGCGCGGACCGAGGCGGCGAGCTCCGAACGGCGCCTCGCGCAGCTCGAGGGCAGCCAGCGTGCCGCCGCACGCAGCATCGAGGGGCGCCGCAACGAGATCGCGACCGTCAGACGCCGCGTGGTGGCCACCCGTACGGCCGTTGCCGCCGACCGCGCCGATCGCGCCGCCCTCTTGCGGAGCGTCCGCGGAAGTCGGCAGACCGACGAGGGCAGCATCGCGTCGATGCGCCGCGCCGAGACCCGGATCCGGCGTCAGATCGCTGCTGCGTCGACCCCGGCCGTGAGTGGCGGCGGCGGTGGTGGTGATGGCCCGGTCAAGCGCGGGTCGGGGCGGCTGGTCTGGCCGGCCAACGGCCAGTTCACCTCCCCGTTCGGCCCCCGCTGGGGGCGTCTGCATGCCGGCATCGACATCGCGGTGCCGACCGGCACGCCGGTCCGGGCCGCCGATTCGGGAACGGTGACGATCGCCGGATGGACGGGCGGCTACGGCAACTACGTGTGCGTCGACGTCGGCGGCGGCCTGACCGTCTGCGGTGCGCACAACTCGAGCCTCAAGGTCCGCGTCGGTCAGCGCGTGGCTCGCGGCGACGTCGTGGCCCTCAGCGGCAACACGGGCAACAGCACCGGCCCGCACGTGCACTTCGAGACCCGCGTCGGCGGGGTCCCGCGGGACCCCATGACCTACCTCTGAGCGCTGCGGCCGACGGTGACCCGACCCGTCCCGCCCCGAAGCGCGGCCGGACCGGCGCGCTCGGGGGGCTGGTGGAAGCGCTGGTCAGCCGTCGTCGCGCGGGAGTCGGCGGTGGCGCAAGACCGCCGCGACGCCGCCGGCCAGGACGAGGAGCACGATGCTGGGAACGACCCAGCCGGGGGTCTCGTCGCCCTGCCCGGACACGTCCTCGACCGGAGTGGCGGCCGTCGGCTCCGGCGGCTCGGCGACGGGCGCCGCCGAGGTGGTGGTGCTCTCCGGCGCGGCCGCCTTCTGCTCGGGCGGCCCCGGGGGATTCGTGCGGTCGTTGGTGACCCGCAGCTCTCTGCCGGTGCTCAACGTGACGTAGGCCGCGACGTCCCAGTCCTGCCAGGATCCTCGTCCGGCGACCGGGATCTCGGCGTGATGGATGCCGCTCTCGTCGCGATCGGTGGCGACGCGGATGGACCGCTCCCGGCCGGAAAGACGGATCCAGTAGACGACCTTGGAGCCCCCGCCGGACCCGCGGCCGGTCAGCGTGGTGGCGAGGTCCACCTCGCCCGCCTCGGCCGCCGAGCCCTGGACGGCGATGCGCGCTCCTCCCCCGCCTCCGTCGGCGACGTCGATACCACCGTGCGCGTCCGCGGACACCGGCGCGACCAGCAGGACGACGGCGGAGACCATCAGGGCAACGGGCCGGCCGACGCGCCGCGGCCGCGCCGTCGTCGCGACCGGCGGATGGGTGCGGGAAAGGTGGTTCATGAGAGCAGCCAGAGTCCGAGGGAGGTGAAGGCCACCATCACCGCGAGCATCCAGTACTGGGAGCGCGCGGCCGATCGCGGGCCACGGAAGGTGCGCAGGGCGATGTCGTGGGCGGCGATGAGTCCCGCGACGTGACCGCCGACGAGGGCCACGACCTGCAGATACCAGGTCGCTTCGGGTGAGAGGACGTCGTAGTCGATGCCCCAGGCGGCGGTGCCGAAGAGGTCGGAGCCGTCGCCCCGGGGGTCCGACATGAGGAACCCGAGCGCCTGACCGTTGATCACGAGGAACGACAGGTAGTGCGCCACGGCATACCCGAGGGCGATCGGGACGAAGCTCGGGGCGAAGCGCCCGAGCACGTCGACGCCCCGCAGGCGGGCACGGTCGACGCTGCGCACCCCGGCGACGCCGAGGAGCACGAGCGCGGTGATCAGGGCGACGCAGAGCAGGAGGCCGACGGTGGCCGCGGCGGTCCCGGCGGTCGCGGTGTCCAGGCCGAGGTCGCCGAAGGCGTCCTGGAGGGTCGGGCCGAGTGATCCGTCGGTCGTCCACAGGTCTCCCCCGGAGACGCCGTCGAACGTCGTGGTGCCGATCAGCGTCAGGATCACGGCGGCGAGGCCCGGTGCGGATTCGATCCGCGCGAGCCCGCTGCCGGGGACGCGTAGGCGAAGCCGGCGGTCCTCCCACTGCAGCGGCGACAACGTCGAAGCGAGGTGGAAGTAGCGACCGAATCCGTCGGCGCGGTCGAGGAACGTCGACCCGAAGATCCCGACGCCGATGAGCATCGCGGCGCCGTAGAGGAGGGCGACGAGGCCAAGGACGAACGGGTCGTCACGGTCTCCGGCGGCGAGCTCGAGCCACGCGAACGCGAGCAGCACCACCGCGGCGGGCCAGAGCCCGAGCCGGGCGGGGTAGGTCACCGGTTGCGGCAGGCCTCCGGGACCGGCGGTCCTTCGGACGATCCATCCCGCGAGATCCACGATGGTCCTCCACGGGCTGAGCGCCCGCCAGACATCGCCGAAGAGGAGCGAGATCACCGGGACGCCGACCCAGAACGCGACGAAGACCATCCGGGGTGCGATGTTCGCCTGGGGATTGGCGGTGCCGGAGAGACCGGCCCAGACGGTCGTGCCGTAGAGGATCAGGCCGAGGGCACCCAGGGAGACGCGTCCGCCGACGCGGACGCCGGCCGGGACGGCGACGCTGCGCCCATCGGCCAGCTCACGCAGCCGCGGGCGCTGCCAGAGGATGCTCAGCCCGACGAACGAGACGACGAGGACGACACCCGCCGCCCACGCGAACAGCCATTCCGGCAACGGGAGGTCACGGCCGCCGCCGAGGCCGTGAGCCGCCGCCGGCGACGGCGTCGCCAGCAGCAGCACGACAGCCGAGAGGGCGACCGGGGCCGCGGGGCGCATGGATCGTGTCCGGCTCACGTGAAGATCGAGTCCCACGGCGCCCAGAACCGCTCGGCCACCAGCGCAGCGATGAGCATGAGCCAGACGGTGATCACGATCCCGTGGTTGCGACGCGCCGCCCCTGCGATAGCGCCTAGGCGTGTCGGACGCTCGGCCGCGTCACGCAGGTTGTGCAGCGTGACGTACCAGAAGGCCGGGATCGTGGCCGCCCACACGGCGATGCAGAACGGGCAGAGCGCGCCGACGCGGTAGAGCCCCTGCACGATGAGCCAGTGCACGAAGACCACGGCGAAGATCAGGCCGGCCTGCAGCACGAGCCAGAACGACCGCCCGGGCCGGCCGCCGGAGACGAGGAGCAGCCCGGCGGTGAGCAGCCCGCCGAAGCCGGCGAGGCCGAGGAACGGGTTGGGGAAGCCGAACGCGTCGGCCTGCGCGCTGTTCATCACCGCCCCGCAGTCGACGGCCCCGCCGAGCGAGCACGCGGGGACGTACAGCGGGTTCTCGAGCAGCCGGATCTTCTCGATCGCCAGCTCGCCCGAAGCGACCAGCCCGACGATCCCGGCGATCAGGAGCAGCAGGCCGAGCCGTCGACCGGCGGGGGACCCCGCCGTCCGCTCCTCGGCGAGCGCGGCTGCCGCGGTGCTCACGTGCCGCGGATGGCGGTGTCGATCGCCTCGCGCAGGTCGTCGATCGACTGCGCCTCGACGCGCTGCTCGCCGACGAAGAACGTCGGTGTGCTCTGGACGCCGAGTGCCGCGCCTGCCTCGAAGTCGCGCTCGACCCGCTGCAGGGTCTTGGGGTCCTCGACGGCGGCGTCGTAGCGCTTGAGATCGAGCCCGAGGTCGTCGGCGAACTCGCGGAACAGCCCGGCCTTGGAGTCGGACTGCTCGCCCCAGTCCTTCTGGGTCTCGTACATCCGCACGTACATCTCCTCCAGCTTGCCCTGCTTCGATGCGGCCTCGACCGCCACGGCGGCGTTGCGGGAGTTCTGGTGGCTGGGGATCGGGAAGTAGCGGATGTTGAAGGTCACCCGCCCGGCGTACTTCTTGCGCAGGTCCTCGATCGCCGGGAACGCGGCCCCGCAGGCCTCGCACTCGAAGTCGAGGAACTCGGTGAACGTCACGCCGGTGCTGCCGGCCTCCCCCAGCCGGCGCGGGTCGGGGGTGATGACGCGCGTCGGCGTGGATCCGCCGGCGGCGGCGGTCGTGGTCGGGGTCGTGGCAGCGGTCTGCTCGGCAGCCGACTCCTCGTCTCCCCCACCGCCGGCGATCGCGATCACCGCGATGACGACGACGAACAGGGCGACGAGCGCGGCGGAGATCCTCAGGTTGCGATTCATGGGGTCCTTCGTGGGGTTCGGGGGATGCTGCGATGTCTGGTCCGCCCTGCCGCGCCGACAGGACGGCCGGGGCGTGCCCCGGCGGCGGCGCTCGGTGTCGGCGGCTGCCGGCCGTGGCTTCTCATACGACTTCGTCGTCCTCGAGATCGAAGACGTCGTCGTCCTCGTCGGGGAGGTGGCGTCCTGCGATCCACAGTCCACCCATGACGATGAGCAGCGGGGACAGGTACAGCACGGCATGAACGCCGCCGACGTGCGCGAGTGCCATCACGGGATCACCGGGCCGTGGTCAGTCGCCGCACGACGGCGACGTCGTGGGCCAGGCCGTCCGAGGTCAGCTTGTCCGCGGGCCACGCCACGCGCTGGCGCCCGCGAGCGTCGAGGACGAGGACGTATGCGGAGTGGTCGAACGCCCGTCCCTGGGGCTGGATGCCGTAGGCCTTCCAGATCGGGACCAGCTGCGCCCGCGTTCCGAGGAGGAAGTCGGCTCGGCCGCGGAGGTCCATCTTGTTGAGGAACTGCTGGGCCGCTTCGGGGGTGTCCCCGTCGGGGTCGACGCTGACGACGAGCGTCGGGACGTCGGCGCCGAGCGTGTCCAAGGCGCTGGCGACCTGGCGGGCCATCGCCGGGCACGTGTCTTCGCAGGACGTGAAGAGGAACGTGACGATCACCGGCCGGCCGCGGAACTGCTGCAGCGTGCGCACGCGGCCGTCCTGGTCGCGCAGGCGGAAGTCCGGTGAGCGCGGCGGGATGCGACCCCCGTCCCTCGCGGCACCGCGGTACGGGGAGCCGGGCGACAGGATGCCGTCCGCCGTCCGTTCGCCGTCGACGGACGCGGCCTGCGCGAACGTCAGGACCACGAGAGCGCCGAGCGCGACGACCGCGGAGACGAGCAGGGCGATGAGCGCTCGGGGATTCATGGCTCAGCGCTCGAAGACCCGAAGCACGCCGTCGAGGCGCAGCGCCGAGAGCACGTCGCGGGTCTCGGACGCGAGCATCGTCATCTGGTGATGGGCGACGAGCCATCCGATCGCGAGCAGCAGGACGCCGCCTACGACGGAGATCGCCGTGTAGTGATCGCGGACGACGCGCGCCATGCGCGTGACGCGCTGGAGGGCGAAGGCGGCGGCGAGGAACGGCACCGACAGCCCGATGCCGTACGCCATCAGGAGAAACGCCCCGCCCCCGACGCCGGACTGCGTGGCCGCCGCCGTGAGGATCGCGCCGAGGATCGGACCGGCGCACGGGGTCCATGCCACCGCGAACGCCATCCCGGCGAGGACCGGTCCGCCGGTGCCGGCCCGCTCGATCAGGGTCGTCGGCCGGAACGTGCGCCCCAGGGTCGGGATCAGCGCGGTCACCAGATAGAGGGCGCCCATCGTCATCAACATGACGCCCGCGACGACGTCGAGCGTGTCCCGGCTGCCGCGCAGCGGAGCGCTGAGGCCGGTCGCCAGGAGACCCAGCAGGACGAAGACGAGCGTGAAGCTGAGGCAGAAGACCGCAGCCGGGCCGAGGATCGCTCCGACACGAGCCCGATCGGTGCGGACCGTCTGCCCACCGGTGAGGACCGACAGGTAGCCAGGGACGAGAGGAAGCACGCACGGGGAGGCGAACGAGAGCATCCCGGCGGCGAACGCCGCGAAGACCGTGGGGCTCGCTGCGGTCATCGGGCGATCGATCCCTCGAAGCCGACACGTCGCAGCGCGTTGCGGGTGAACTGCTCCGTGAGCTCGCCGCGGGCGATCGACCGGATCCGCCCTTCGCGATCGATGAAGATCGTCTCCGGCAGGGCCCGGACGCCGTACTCCTGCGCGAAATCGGTGCCGGGGTCCACGTGCAGGGGGTACGAGAGGCCGAAGCGCCGAGCGAACGCCCTGCTCGACGTCGGGGTGTCGTTGTAGGTGACCCCTAGGACGGTCCCGGCGTTCGCGCGGCGGAGCGCGACGTGCGTGCGCTCCAGCAGCGGCGCCTCGGACTCGCAGGGCCGACACCACGACGCCCAGAAGTTCAGGACGACGATCTGGCCACGCAGGTCACGAAGCCGCACGGGCTTCTCCGCCGACAACCCCCGAAGCACGCGCCCGTCATCGAGCGCGGGGACGATCTGGCCGTTCTCGATCTTCGCGTCCAGCGACTGCTGCCGGCCGTCCGGGCCCGACCGGAGCATCCCGACGACCAGCAGCGCGAGCAACGCCAGCGCCAGCGCCGCCAGGGCACCGGGTACGCCGAGCAAGCGCCTCACGCCGGCCGTCCCGTCGAAGGGCGGTGTACCGGACGCGCGGGCCTCGGAAGTGGCGTACCGGGCCGCAACACGACGCCGAATCCTACAACGTGTCGGACACGGAGGGTCGCACGCTGACGCGACCCACGCCCGTGGACTGGTCTGCATCGCGTGGGATACTCCCGGCCAATGAGCGGTGAGATCCAGGGCGAGCTGCAGGAACAGATCATGGCGGCGCTCTGGCGCACCGGCCCCGGGACCGTGGAGCACGTCCGCGAAGGGCTCCCGACACGCCACCGCAGCGCGTACACCACGGTGCAGACCGTGCTGAACCGCCTCACCGAGCGCGGATTGGTCGGTCGGGTGCGGCGCGGGCGAACGATGGTCTACACCGCCGAGCTCAGCGAGGCCCAGTACCTGTCGCAGTCGCTGGAACGAGCCCTCGCGGGCGCCTCGCTCGAGGCGCGACAGGTGGCGTTGACGCAGCTGATCGGCGGCCTCGATCCGGACGAGCTCGAGCGCTTCGGCGATCAGGCGCGTCAGGTGCGCGAGCGACGCGGGTCGGGCGGATGATCGTCGCGATGGCCGCTCTGGCGGTCGGGCTGACCGCGCTTCCCCACGTTGCGGGGCTGCAGCGTCGCTCGGCGGCGACGGCGCTCGTGTTGTGGTCGGTGGCGCTCGGGGTCCGCGCTGCGGGGTGTCTGCTGCTGGCCGTCTGCCTGATGGTCGTGGTCCCGTCGACCGCCGCGTTCGCGGCGCTGACGGACTGGTGCGTCGAGGACGTCGTCCCGGCGCTGGCCGGGCACGTGGGGATGCTCGGCCACCAGGTCGGCGACGCCCTTTCGCTGGTGCCGTTCGTCGCGCTGAACGTGTCCGCGTTGTGGGTCGCGGTACGGATCGCGCGCGGGGCCCGCACGGTGCGGCAGTTGCTGTCGTGGTCGACGGTCGGCCCCGGCCCCCGCGGCACCGTCGTCCTGGGCGGCCCGCAGGTGATGCTCGGCGCAGCCGGGTTCCTGCGCCCGCGCGTCGTCGTGTCCGCCGGTGCGCTGACGGCCCTCGACGACGAGGAGCTCGCGGCCGCGATCGCCCACGAGCAGGGGCATATCCGGCGCGGACATCGCTTCGTCGCGGCGTTCGCGGAGCTCTCCGGGGCGCTGGCGCGGCCGGTGCCGGGAACGCGGCGATTGATCGCGGAGGTCCATAGACAGATCGAGCGGGACGCCGACGCATGGGCGCTGGGTCGACGCCACGACCGGATGGCCCTGGCCGGCGCGATCTGCAAGAGCGCGCTCTCTCGCACTCCCACCCCGGCACTGGCGCTCTTGTCGGGGTCCGGGGCTGCAGACCGCGTGGAGGAGCTCCTCCGTGGCCCGCTGGCCGAGAAGCGCGTCGGCGACCGGGTCCTGAGCACCGGAGCACTCGCGGCGGCGATCGTCTTGTTCTGCCTGACCGTCGCCTGGGTGGCGGTCGCCTCTGGCGGGACGCTGCCGCAAGAGGCCGTGACGACCCTGCGGCACGTGTGCCCCGGCTGCACGCGCTGACCTGACGGGCCGAAGGTCCTACGCGGTGTAGGCTCGCCGCGCATGTCGATGTCACGCCGACGCCAACGCTTGGCCCTCGCCTGCACCCTGCTCGTCGGGGCCGGTGCCGCAGCCGGGTTCTCCGGAATCGGTGACGACTCGCCCGCGGAGCCGGCGAAGGGCGAGACGCGCCCGTCGTCGACCGCCAGCCGTCCGGACGACGCCGAGGCGGCGGACGCATCGCCGCTTCCCGCGGGCGCACCGCGAGGCCCCGCCGCTCCGTCTCCGACACGAGCTGGCGCGCGCGGCGAGGCGCAGCTCGAAGCCGTTGCCGAGGACGAACAGGGTGTCTCCATCTCGCCGGGCGCACCGTCCGACGCCGAGGTCCGCGCCGAGCTGAAGGCGATGCAGGGCGTTCAGCGCGAAGCCCGGCGCGGCACCCTCGCCGGGCCCGCGGGGATCGTGAAGCTCGGGGCCGACGGCACCGCCCGCGTGCCGGCCGACGCCCCGAAGAAGGTCGCGGCGATCATCGCCAGCGCGAACGCGATCGCGAGGTTCCCGTACGTCTACGGCGGCGGGCACGGCTCGTTCGTCGACACCGCGTACGACTGCTCCGGCTCCGTCAGCTACGCGCTCGCAGGCGCCAAGCTGATGACGGCGCCGCTGGCCTCGGGCGGGTTCGAAGAGTGGGGCGAGCCCGGCCCCGGCAAGTGGATCACGATCTACACCAACCCCGGGCACATGTTCATGACCGTCGGAGGTGTTCGCTACGACACCAGTGGACGCTCCGGCGTGCTCGGAAGCCGCTGGAACGCCACGCCGCGGAGCGTCGCGGGCTTCACCGTGCGGCACCCGAAGGGCTTGTAGGGCGCCGCCTGGTGCCCTGCGGCGGTCCGGAACTGGTCGGCCCACCGGCAGGGTTCGGGGCCTGCGTCTGTTCCTGCAGCGTGCCGCCCGTGGGTGGTGTCGGTGCTGAGCTCGAACTGCTGACCAGGAGCCCAGAAGCGACGACGGCGGTGACGAGCAGGCCGCGGGTGGCCTGGCGCAGACGGCTTGGGGTCAGCCAAGCCCAGGCGCGGGCGGTGAGCCACAGACGAATCCCGCTGGTGCCGGCGACGACGGTCGCCGCTCCGGCCATGCATTGAGCGCACATATCGACAGCTTTGGACTGGGCTAGAAGGTGGGTCCGGCGTGCGGATTCAGTGCGCCCGTGGCAACGAGCGCGATGACGACGATGCCGAGGGTGACGCGGTAGACGACGAAGGCACCAAAGGTCTTCGTGGCGATGTATCGCATGAGCCAGGTGATGACGGCGAGGCCGACGACGAAGGACACGAGGGTGGCCAGCGCCGTGGCGGCGATCGGTGGGGCCGCGCTGGTGCTGCCGATGTCCTTGAGCTCGAAGAGGCCGGAGGCCAGGACGGCCGGGACGGCGAGGAGGAACGCGTAGCGGGCGGCGACGTCGCGGCGGAAGCCGATGAGCAGACCGACGGTGATGGTTCCGCCTGAGCGCGAGACACCCGGGAGCAAGGCCAGAGCCTGCGCGAACCCGAGGGTGATGCCGCGACGTGTCGTGAGCTCGTCGAGGTTCTTGGTCTGCGCGGCGAATCGATCTGCGAGGCCGAGCAGGAGGCCGAAGAGGATGAGGTTCGCGGCGACGAGTCGAAGGTCACGGAACGTGCTTTCGATCTGGTGTTGGAGGAGCAGTCCGAGGATCGCGATCGGCAGCGTTCCGATGATCACGAGCCACCCGATCCGCGCATCGGCATCGGGGTGTGATCTGGGATGACGGATCCATCGGAGGACGGCGCCGACGATGCGGAGGATGTCGTGACGGAAGTAGACGAGGACCGCGAGTTCGGTGCCGATCTGCACGACGGCGGTGAACGCTGCTCCGGGATCGTCCCACCCGGCCAGGGCGGCGACGATCCGCAGATGGGCGCTGGAGGAGATTGGCAGGAACTCGGTGAGGCCCTGCACCACGCCCAACACGACGGCGTGCAACCAGGGAAGGTCGGTGGCCACGGCGAGGTCGGGGGTCATCGTTCGAAGATCCGCAGGACGCCGTCGAGGTTGAGGGCGTCGAAGAGCTCGCGGGTCTCGGACGCCAGCCACGTCATGTTGTGGTTGAGGACGAGCCAGCCGATGCCGATCAGTGCGATCCCGCCGATCGCGGAGATCAAGGTGTAGTGGTCGCGCAGGATCCGTGCGGCGGAGGTGACTCGCTCGAGCGCGAGCGCGGCGGCGAGGAACGGGATCGCGAGCCCGGCGCTGTAGGCCAGGAGCAGGAACGCGCCGCCGCCGACCCCGGATTGGGTGGCCGCGGCGGTGAGGATCGCGCCGAGGATCGGCCCGGCGCAGGGGGTCCATGCGACCGCGAACGCCATCCCCGCGACGATCGGGCTGCCGTTGCCGGCGCCGCGCAGCAGCGTGGTGGAGCGGACCGTCCTGCCGAGTTGTGGGATCAGTGGGGTGAGGATGTAGAAGGCACCCATCGTCATCAGCAGGACGCCGGAGACGACGTCAAGGGTGTCGCGGCTGTTTCGCAGCGGGGCGCTGAGTCCGCTGGCCAGCAGCCCGAGCAACACGAAGACGAGCGCAAAGCTCATGCAGAACAGCGCGGCGGGCCCGAGGATCTGGCCGATGCGCTGCTCGGCCTTCGGCCGGGTGCTCTCCCCGCCGGTGAGGACCGACAGGTAGCCGGGCACCAACGGCAACACACATGGGGAGACGAACGACAACGCCCCGGCGGCGAACGCCGCGAAGACCGTTGGGCTGACCGCGCTCACCGGGCGGTCTTCCCTGCGCGGTAGCCGGCGCGCCTGAGCGACCGGTTCAGGAAGTCGGCGGTCAGTTCGCCGCGGGCGATCGCGCGGATCCGGCCCTCACGGTCGATGAAGAACGTCTCCGGCAACGCACGGACCCCGTACTGCTTCGCAAAGTCGGTGCCGGGGTCCAGCAGCGACGGGTAGCTCAACCCGAACTTCGAGACGAACTCGCGGCTGCTGTCGGGCGTGTCGTTGTAGGTGACGCCCAAGACCGTCCCGGCACCCGTCCGTCGGAGTTGTCGGTGTGCGCGCTCCAGCAGCGGGGCTTCGGATTCGCACGGCCGGCACCACGACGCCCAGAAGTTCAGGACGACGATCTGGCCGCGGTAGTCCGCCAGCGACCGGGATGCACCGCCGGCGAGGGGCCGCATCGAGCGGTTCACGTCAGCGGCGGGCACGATCTGGCCCCGCTCGACCTTGGCGTCCAGCGACGCACCAGTGCTGCTGCCGTCGGGACGCAGCAGCGCGTATCCGAGAATCAGGAGCAGCCCGACGGCCATCACCGACAACAGGATCGGAACAGCCGAACGACGACTCACGAGGCCTCCAGAAGCTCGAGGGTGCCCAGCACGGTCCGCAGGCGCCCGGTGCTCCGGACGTCGGTGAAGCCGGCGTCTCGGATGATCTGCGGGATCCGGCCGGCGGCGTGATCTGCAGTGTTCTGTCGGCCGTCCAGCGCACGGATGGCGAGGAACGCCAGGTGCATTGCGGGGTCCTGTGGGCGTCCCCAGTCGGCGATGTGGAGGCGACCGCCGGGACGCAGCACGCGTCGCATCTCGCGCAGGGCGAGCAGGCGGGTCGGCGGCGAGAGATGGTGCAGCAGCAGCGAGGCAGTGATGCAATCCATTGCGTCGTCCTCCAGCGGCAGGTCCTGCGCGAGCGCCTGGGTCCAGGCGATCGGCCGGCCCGCCGAGCGTGCGCGTGCGCGTGCCAGCGCGTCGGGGTCACCGTCGACCGCGGTGATCTGTGCGTGCGGTGCGGCGTCGGCCAGGGCGACGCTCTGCGAGCCGGTGCCGCATCCGACGTCGAGGATGGTCAGAGGCCCGGCGGCTACGGCGTCGCGGACGAGCGCCGCGCGGAAGGTCCCTTCGCGCATCGTGGCGGCCATGACGGGGTCGTAGAACCGCGTCAAGGCACGGTGCCCGGCGGCCGGTACGTACCGCTCGCCATTCACGAGGGCATCCGATCGGTTCGGGCCTCGGAGGCGCTCTCCCAGGTCTCGCGGCCTTCGTTGAGCGCGACGGCGGCCAGCAGCAGCGCAACGATGGGGTCCGCCCACCACAGGCCGAACGCCTCGTTGAGCGCGAGGCCGACCAGCAGGCTGACGGACAGGTAGTTCGATAGCCACGTCTCCTTGGACTGCGCGATCAGCACGGGGTTGCCGAGTGCGCGTCCGACGCGGGCCTGTGCGAGCGCGACGGGAACCATGACCAGCAGCGCGACGATGTTCAGGACGATCCCGACGATCGATCCTTCCGCCTCGTCGCCGCCGACGAGGTCGCGGACGGACTCGACCGACACGTAGGCGGCGAGGACGAAGAACGTGAGCGCGATCAGCCGGAGCGCGGGCGCCTGACGGGCCCGCGCGCGTTCGCCGCCGTGCAGCTGCCAGATCACCACCGACGCGGCGAACACCTCGATCGTGGAATCCAGGCCGAACCCGATCAACGCGATCGACCCCGCCGCGATGCCGGCGGTGATCGCCACCACCCCTTCGATCACGTCCCAGACGACGATCAACCACGCCAGCCGCAGACCACGACGGCGGAGCGCCGTCTCCGGCGGTCGGTCTGGCCCCGCGGGCTGCCCCATTCCGGTCACGTAGTTATCCTAACGGCCGTGCGAACGTTTGGTGTACTGCGGGCTCGGCGCCTTGCGCTCATGGTGGCGCTGGTGGCGTTGATCGTCGACGTCGCGACGAAGGTCGTCGCCGAGAGCGGCGCGGTGCTGCCGATCGCGCTGCCGCTCGGAATCGATCTGGAGCTCTCCCACAACCCCGGGATCGCGTTTGGGTCGTTCACGGACCTACCACCTGGGGTGTTGTACGTCGGCATCTCGTTGCTGGTGGCGGTCTTGGCGGTGGCGGTGCTGCGCGGCTGGCCGAAGGAGTCCCCCACCGCCGGGGGACTCCTCCTCGGCGGGGCGGTCGGCAATCTGGGCAACCGGCTGCTCGAGGGCCACGTGACGGACTTCGTCGCGGTGCCGCACTTCTCCGTCTTCAACCTCGCGGACGTCGCGATCACCTTCGGCATCGTGCTGCTGGTCCTCAAGAGCCTCCGCGAGCAGCCCGAAGTGGTCGATGGCGAGGTCTCCGAGTCGGTCAGGCAGGCTGCGTTCGCGTCGCCTGCGCAACCGGATCGACGGCCGGCGTGGCGGCGCGGTGGTCGAAGGCGACGCGGCGAGCAGCACGCACGCCGTTTCCGATGACGAACAGCTCGGCGATCTCGTGGATCGCGACGACCGCCGCGAGGCCAAGGACCCCGGTGCCGGCCAGCGGCACCAGCGCGACGAGCAGTCCGCCGGAGAACAGCAGATTTTGGCGCATGATCCGCCCGGCCCTGCGGGCGTGCGTGACGGTGTCGGGCAGTGCGCGCAGGTCGTTGCCCATCAGCGCGACGTCGGCGGCCTCGATCGCGACGTCGGAGCCCATCGCGCCCATCGCGACCCCGACCCGCGCGGACGCCAGGGCGGGCGCGTCGTTGATGCCGTCGCCGACCATCGCCACCGGGTGCTCCAGCTGCATCCGCTCGACGACCGTGACCTTGTCCTCGGGCAAGAGCTCGGCGTGCACCTCATCGACGCCGGCCCGGGCGCCCAGCGCGGTGGCGGTGGCGGTGTTGTCGCCGGTGAGCATCGCGACTTGACGGACCCCGGTCTTGCGCAGCAGCGCGATCGCGTCGGCGGCCTCGGGGCGCAGCTCGTCGCGGACGGCGATCGCGCCGACCAGTCGACCGTCCTCTTCGACGAGGACGACGGTCGCGCCGTCCTGCTGCAGCCGGGTCACGTCGGCGGCGAGGGGGCCCGCGTCGATGTAGCCGGGCTTGCCCAGCCGCACCGTGGTGCCGGCCAGCGTGCCGGTCAGGCCGTGCCCGGCGATCGCCTGCACGTCCTCGGCGGGCGTCGGGTCCGCGGGCGCGGCGGTTAGGATCGCGGCGGCGAGCGGGTGGTCGCTTCGGACCTCCAGCGCGGCCGCGGCCGCCAGCACCTGCTCGGCCGTTACGCCGGGGGTGGTGAGGGTGTCGATGACGCGCGGCTGGTTGCGGGTCAAGGTGCCGGTCTTGTCCAGCGCGACCGCCCGGACCGCCCCGAGTGCCTCCAGCGCGGCACCGCCCTTGATCAAGACGCCGGAGCGCGTTGCCGCGCCGATCGCGGAGACGACAGTGACGGGGACGGCGATCGCAAAGGCGCACGGCGACGCGGCGACGAGGACGACGAGCGCGCGGTTGATCCACTCCGACGGGTCGCCGGAGACGAGCGATCCGATCACGGCGATCAGCAGGGCGACGACGAGGACGCCGGGGACCAGGGGGCGGGCGACGCGGTCGGCGAGGCGCTGCGAGCTGCCCTTGCGCTCCTGGGCCTCTTCGACGATCCGGACCACCCGTGCCAGCGAGTTCTCCCCCGCCCGCGCGGTGACCTCGAGCTCCAGAACGCCGGAGCCGTTGATCGCCGCGGCGAAGACCTCGTCGCCCGGGCCGCGTTCGGTCGGCAGCGACTCGCCGGTGATCGCGGAGAGGTCCAGCGCGGAGCGGCCGGTGCGGATGGTGCCGTCGGTGGCGATCCGCTCGCCGGCGCGGACGAGCAGTACGTCGCCGATCTGCAGCTCCGCGGGGTCGACGTCGCGCTCGACGCCGTCGCGCCGGACGGTCGCGCGGTCGGGGACGAGGTCCATCAGGGCACGCAGGCCCTGGCGGGTGCGCGTCATCGCGTAGCTCTCCATCGCCTCGGAGATCGAGAAGAGGAACGCGAGCGTCGCGGCCTCGGCGACCTCGCCGAGGAGGACCGCGCCGATCGCCGCGATCGTCATCAGCGTCCCGACCGACAGTCGCCCGCGGCCCAGCGCCCGGATCGACTGCGGGATGAACGTCAGCCCACCGACGATCAACGCCAGGACCTCGAGCACCCGCGGCACGGTGCTCACGTCCAGCAGCGACAGCAGCAGCCCGGCGGCGAGCAGGAGCCCCGAGACGGTCGCCAGCTGGATCTCGCGGACCTCGTAGAGCCGCTGGACCGGAGCGGACGGGTCGGGCACCTCGACCTCGCAACCGCACGCGTCGACGATCGTCTTCGTCCTCACCGGCGGCGCCTTGACCTCACAGCCACACGCGTCGACCTGCGGGGACGCCGGCGCACACCCGCACGCCTCGTCGGGCGGGGCGGCCATCTGCAGCTCGACGAGGTCGCCCGTGTCCTTCTTCGGCTCGCCGCCGCAGCACGAGTCACTCATGCGTGCACCTCCCCCGCGGGCAGCAGGACGTCCAGCAGCGCGCGGCCGGCAGGGGTGACCTCGTACATCACCATCTTCCCGTCACGACGGGACCGTGCAACCCCGGCGGTGCGCATCTTGCGCAGGTGGTGGGAGACGAGCTTCTCGGACCGCTCGACGATCCACGACAGGTCGCAGACGCAGAGCTCGCCACCGTCGGCGAGCGCTCGAGCCAACGCGATCCGGGTCGGATCGCCCAACGCGGCCGCCAGCGCGGCGACGGATTCCGCAGCGGGCTGCTCCAGGCGCGCGCGGCGCAGGTCTTCGGCTTTCTCCATGTCGATGCACAGCAGCTCGCACGAACCTGTCATGCGCACATCCTAACGATCATGCGACCGACCGTCCAGTGGGTCGCCGCCGGCCGGGTGTTCAGTCGGCCCAACGGTCCGCGCGCGGGGTGCGGGGCGCCCGCGGCGCGGGGTGCTCGGGCGTGGGGACGTCGCGCCGGGCGGCGGATGCCAGGACGAGGGCGCCGGCGACGATCGCGACATCGGCGAGGTTGAACGCCGGCCCACCGCTGACCCGCAGGAAGTCGATGACCGACCCGAGCGTCAGGCGGTCGACGGTGTTGCCGACCGCCCCGCCGACCAGCAGCCCCGCGCCGATCCACGCGCCGGGCAGGTCCGCGTGGCGTAGGAACCAGGCGAGGACCGCACCGACCGCACCGAGGACCAGCAGCCCGACGATCAGCGGACTGTCAGCGAAGCTGGAGAACGCGATCCCGCTATTGCGCCAGTGCACGAGATCCAGGCCGGGCACGAACCCGACGACGTCGCCGCGGTCGATCGCCTCGCGAAGGACCCGCTTGGTCAGCTGATCGACCAGCAGCGCCACCACGGTGACCGCGGCGGTGCGGCGGAGCGCCAGGTCGAAACGCCGGCGGGCGGCGGAGCGGGCGCTCACCCCGTTGGTCCGGCCTGGATCGTTGACGCGACGGCGTCTGGGCGGAGCCCTGAAGTCGTGCGGAGCACACCGTCATCCTAATGTTCATGCGTCTGTTAGGGTCGCCGACATGGCGCTTCCACAGCCGCAGGTCGACACGCGACCCACTCGCTGGCCACGAGGCCTGACCTGGGCGCTCCTCCTCACCGCCGTGGCAGGTCTGGTCTACCTCATGGCCACGGCCTCGACCGGCCCGGTCGACCCGACGGAGGCCGCTCGCGGGACACAGAGCCACGGGACCGTCGTGGTCAACGCCGCGATCATCGTCTTCCGCGAGGGCCTCGAAGCCGTCCTCATCTTCGCCGCGGTGATCGCCAGCTTCCAAGGCGCGAACCTCCGCCGGCGGCGTCCCGTCGTCGCCGGCGCCGCAGCCGCGTTCGGCGCGTCGATCATCACGTGGTTCGTCGCCCAGGCCGTGCTCGACGCCGCATCGTCCCTCGGCCCCAAGCTCGAGGCGATCACCGGCTTTTTGGCCATCGTGGTGCTGCTGATCGTCCTCAACTGGTTCGTGCACAAGGTCTACTGGTCGCAGTGGATCGGCAAGCACCACCGTCAGCGCCGCAAGCTCCTGGCCTCCAGCGGCATCGGCGCGACCGTCGGCCTCGTCGCCCTCGGCTTCACCAGCGTCTACCGCGAAGGGTTCGAGGTCGTCCTGTTCCTGCAGAACCTGCAGCTGCAGGACGGCACCGGCACCGTGCTGGAAGGCGTCGGGATCGGGCTGGCCGGCACTGCCCTGGTCGGCGTCGCGATCTTCAAGCTCCACCAGAAGCTGCCCTACCGCCGCATGCTGCTGCTCACCGGCGTCCTCGTCGGATTCGTCCTCATGGTGATGATCGGCGGCACCGCCCTGACGTTCCAGGACCTCGGCTGGATCCCCCGCCACGACACGCCCTTCACCGTCCCGGAATGGATGGGCGCCTGGTTTGAGATGTACTCCACCTGGGAGACCCTCGGAGCACAGGTCCTCGCCGGCCTCTTCGTCGCAGGCTCCTACTACCTCGCCGAGTGGATGAAGACCCGATCCAGGCACGCCCGCAGCGAAGGTGCGGCCACCCGCGCCACCGCGCCTCCGCTTGAGCTGGCCGAGCGGTGAACCCGGACGATGCACCTCGCGCCCGACGCAACCGGCCTGCCGCAATGACCGTCGCAGCGCTCCGCCGCGACGTGAAGACCATGAGCGTCAACGCAGCGCGGACGGGCTGAGGGCCGTGCGCGCCTCACGGCGATTGGTGGCGATGACCGCGGTCACGATTGTGGTGGTGTTCGCGGTCGGACTGGCGCAGAGCGACGGACCGTCGTCGTCGGGTCCTCGAGCACCGTCGGTGACGCAGGCCCGCGCCCAGATACAAGGTGCCCCCGAGCCACTCCGACAGCTCTACGCCCGAAGCAACGCGTTGTTGCCCGAAACGACGTTCGATCGGCTGCTGGCCAGCGTGCGCGGCTACCCCGTGGTGGTCAACGTCTGGGCCTCGTACTGCGGTCCGTGCCGTCAAGAGTTCGGGCTGCTTCGCCGCGCAGCCGCCCGCTACGGCAAGCAGGTCGCGTTTCTCGGCCTGGACGCCGACGCCACCCCGGGGCCTGCCGAGGCCTTCTTGCGCAAGAACCCCACGCTCTACCCCCACGTGCGAGACCCAAGGGGCCGCTTGGCGGACCGCTTGAGCGCCGGGGTCGTCCTCCCCTCCACCGTCATTCTCCGTCCCGATGGACAGATCGCGGCAGTCTTCGCCGGGGCGTACCCCAATCCGCAACGACTTGCCGAGGACCTCGCCCGCTACGCAAAAGTGACCAACGAGCAATGACACAAAACATCCTGGCAGCGCCTCAGATGAGGCTCGTGCACGCGCCCCACCGTCTGGAACGTGGAGCGGGCGCTCGGCGCACCTACCGGTTCTGCGTGGCATGACCCGAACGTTGCGTCTGACCTTCGCGATCGTTGCCGCAGTCACCCTCGCTGCGGCGCTGTTGTACACGAGCTTCGCCGGGTCCGCCGAGGCACGCCAGCCGAGCCAGATGGCAGGAGCCGAAGCCAACCGCGAGTATCGACTGACCGGCGTCGTAGTGCGCGGCTCCGTGAAGCGTGGGCGGGACGCCGTGACCTTCCGGGTCCGTGATCGAAAAGGCGGTGCCTCGGTCCCCGTGACCTACACCGGCCAGATCCCCGACGCGTTCCGCGAAGGCCGCGAGGTGCTCGTCACGGTCCGCAAGCAGGGCACCACGTACCAGGGTCAGAAGGACACGCTCATCACGAAGTGCCCATCGAAGTTCGACGACGGAAAGTCCGGCGGGGAGCCGAAGATGAGGTGGCTTGACGGGTCCGATCGCGTCGTGAAAGGCGAGTAGCGCCCGATGGATCTCCTAGGACGCGGGCTCCTTATTCTCGGCCTCCTCGTCGCGCTCTACGGCGCTGCGGTGAGCGTCGTCGGAGCGCGACGCCTGCAGACCGCCGTTGGCCCCGGCACCGCGACGGGCACGACCGGCCACGGCGCAGCGTGGGTGCGCTCCGGCCGTCGGGCGATCTACGTCCTGGCCGGACTAGCCGTCTCAGCGTTCGTTCTCGTCGAGATCGCGTTCATCCGCACCGACCTGTCGTTCGACATCGTCGTGAGTCACTCGTCGAAGTCCACGCCGCTGGGCTACCGAATGGCAGCACCGTGGAGCTCACAGGAGGGCTCCCTGCTGCTGTGGGTGCTCATGCTCTCGTTGTGGAGTTCGCTGGTGGTACGCCGCGCGGGTCGGCGGATGGCCGACGTCGTGCCATGGGCGCAGGCCGTGCTTCTGGCGCTCGCGGCGTTCTTCCTGTTCCTGCTGGTCTTCTACAGCTCACCGTTTCGACTGACGCCCATGCCGGTCCCAGCCGTCGGGGAGGGCCTCAGCCCGCTGCTGCAGTACCCGAGCATGATGATCCACCCGCCGATGCTCTACAGCGGCTACACGCTGTTCGCGATCCCCTTCGCGTTCGCCGTCGGCGCGCTGATCGCCGGGCACGTCGGCTCCGACTGGATCCGTCATACCCGCCGCTACACGCTCGGTGCCTGGCTGCTGCTGGGCATCGGCATCGTCCTCGGCTCGCGCTGGTCCTACGCCGAGCTCGGCTGGGGCGGCTACTGGGGCTGGGACCCCGTCGAGAACGCGTCGCTCATGCCGTGGATCATCGGCACCGCGTTCATCCACTCCGTGATGATCCAGGAGAAGCGCGGCATGCTCCGCACCTGGAACGTCTCGCTCATCCTGCTGACGGGCATCCTCTGCATCCTCGGCACGTTCATCGTCCGCTCGGGGATCATCTCTTCGATCCACGCGTTCGGCTCGTCCACCGTGGGCTGGCAGTTCCTGACCCTCCTAGGGGTCATGACCTTCGGCTCGATCGCCCTGGTCACCTGGCGCCGGCCGCTGCTGCGCTCGGAGCACCGGATCGACTCGCTGCTCTCGCGCGAGGCGATCTTCCTGGTCGGCAACGTCGTCCTCGTCCTGCTGACGCTCGTCGTCCTCTGGGGCACGTTCTTCCCGCTGCTCTCCGAGGTCCTGACCGGCAAGCAACGGCCGTGGGCGTCCTCGACCTGGGGCTGGTGGGTCGGGCCGCTCTCCCTCGCGCTCGTAGGCCTCATGGGCCTCGGGCCACTTGCGGCGTGGCGCAAGACGACCCGCGCGCACCTCTGGCGTCAGGCCCGCGCGCCGCTGGCCGTCGCGATCCTCACGCTCGCTGTGGGCAGCGTGGTCGGTGGCGGGTCGCGTCTGGTCGTCGTCGTCGCGCTGCTCCTCGGCGGATTCGTCGTCGGGGCGGTCGGGCAGGAGCTCGTGCGGGGCGCGCGCGCGCGGCAGATCTCGACAGGCGAGCGGCTCCCCGTCGCGGTACCGAGGCTCGTCGGCCGCAACCGCCGGCGCTATGGCGGCTACCTCGTGCACGTCGGCTTCGCGGTGCTCGCCCTGTCGATCGCCGCGTCGTCGGCGTTGAAGGACCAGGAGCGTGTGAACGCGACGGTCGGCGACCGTTTCACCATCGGCGGCTACGACCTGCGCTACACAGGGGCGATCGGCGACTACCAGCTCACGGATGGCCGAATCGACAAACTGATCCTCGGTTCCGTCGTCGAGGTCCGACGCGACGGGAAACTCCTCCAGACGATCCGCCCGACGCGTGAGTACTACCCGTCGATGAACCCCGCCGACGGCCCCGTCGGCCGGTTCTTCGCCGGCGAGGCATCGACGGAGATCGCGCTGGACGCCGGGCTGACCCGCGATCTCTGGGTCGCGATGCAGCCCGACGGAGAGGCTCTTGCAACCGTTCTCGAGGCCCTAGACGACCGCTTGCGCGATCAGCCAACACGCTTCGCGCAGGGTGGCCAGCTCGCGCTGAACTTCACCGAGCTCTACGCCGCGCGACCATCCGGGGTGACGTTTCAGGTCATCGTCTCGCCTCTCGTCACGTGGATCTGGATCGGGAGCGTGCTCATGGCACTCGGTGCCCTCCTGGCGATGTGGCCGGCACCGGACCTCCAGACACGGCGAGTGCGAGCCGGACAGAAAGCGCGCGTGGCCCGCGACGTGCGATACCCCACGGAGCAGCCGCTGTGACCGTCATGGGGCCATTGGTCGTGCTCGTTGCGTTCGCGGTCGTGCTCTTCATCCTCTCGCAACCGTTCTGGCCCGACCAGCACGAGCGCGCCGCTGAATCAGAAACGCTGCTGCGCGCCGACCTCGAAGCGGCGAAGGTCGCGAAGTACCGTGAGATCCGCGACGCCGCCTTGGACCGCGACACCGGCAAACTCTCCGACGCCGACTGGCGGACGATCGACGCCCAGCTGCGTTCCCAGGCGGTCGCGATACTCGACGAGCTCGACGGTCTCGACCACCTCCGGGGTAGGGCAGCCCAGCGCGACGAGCTGCACGGCGGCGACCTCATCCCGACGCAGTGGCCGACACCGTGACCGCTAAATGGAGCTCGTAGGAGGGTTGGTCATCCGCGTCTGGCCGGCCACGTCGTGGGCTTTGGAGGATCACCGTCGTCCCCCGAAGCGGCCACTACGCAGGAGCAGGACACGCGGAGGTCAGGGGCCCCAGCTTCGCCGCATGGTGACGCCGATGGGATGCCGTAGACGTCCGCGCAGCTCCGCGAACGAGTCGATGAGGTGCCATCGCGCCCGCATCAGCCGCGTGAGAGGATGACGCCCGTGCGGCGTCGGCGGCACATCTCGGCCGGCAAGGACGAGCTCCCGGCCGGGAGCGACGACGCGATTGGCTCGGTCCCCGCTCCTGACGGGACCCCGTCGAAGGGTATCTCCAAGCCCCAAACGGGTGCCGATGGGGTGCCGTCGACCGCCCGCCTGCACCTCCACCAGGGCGCGCCGCCCGCCGTCACCGACGGCGGGCGCCCCCCGACCGACGACGCAGCCCCGCTCGTGGGCGGGCTGTTCAAACGGGTCGTCGTCGGCATCGTCGTCTTCGCGCTCCTGCTCGTCGTGGCGCGGCTTCTCGTGCCGCACGTCGGCTTCCTCGACGACATGTGGCAGAACGTCCGCAGGGGCGACCCGGTCTGGCTTCTCGTCGCCGTCGTGCTCGAGGTCTTCGCGTTTGCCGGGTACGTGCTGGTCTTCGACGGGACCGCCCGCCGTGCCGGCCTGCGGCTCCCGCGCTTCACGACCTGGCGGATCGTCCTCGCCGGAGTGGCTGCCACTCGCCTTCTCGCGACGGCAGGCGCGGGCGGCGTCGCGTCGACGACGTTCGCGCTGCGCCGCCACGGGCTCGATGCGCGGCACGCCGCCGCGACGGTCGCGGCGCAGATTGCGATCGTCTACGTCTGGTTCGTCCTCCTGATCGCGCTCGTCGGCACCGTCTTGTTCCTCGCCGATCATGGGCGCAGCGCGATCACGATCATCCCCGCCGGGGTCGCCGCTGGGATCCTCTTGGTCGCCGGGCTCGGCCGGCCCCTGTTGCACCGCCTGGGTGGCTCGACGGCGAAGCGCAAAGGCCGTATCTCCCGCGTGCTCGCCGCGATCCCCGGCACGCTCGACGACGGCATCCACACCGTCTCGACCCTCGTCCGCGAGCGCGACATCGCGGTTCTCGGTGGCGCGCTTTGGTGGTTGGCGGACGCCGCGGTGCTCTGGTCGGCCTGCCACGCGTTCGGGGCGTCGCCGAACGTGCTCGACGTCACGATGGCGTACCTGATCGGCCAAGTCGCCAACCTGCTGCCGATCCCCGGCGGTCTCGGCGTCGAGGCGGGCCTGCTCGGCATGCTCATCGCCTTCGGGGTCCCGGCGGAGGTCGCCATCCCCGCGACCCTGACGCAGCGCCTCATCTCGACCTGGTTGCCTGCGCTCCCCGGTTCCGTCGCACTCGTCGCGATCGGCCGCCCATCGCCGGACTCCGAGGTTGTCGCGATCGATCACGCACCACCGCACGCGCGCACGCCGTCTGAGCCTGAAACACCGATGCGTTGAGAAACGAGATGGCGCACGCGATCGACTCGATCCGCGAAGGATGGCTCACCATCGGACGTGAGCTCGCGTTGAGATCGAGTTGCACGCCTCGTCGATGGGCCTAACGAGCGATCGCCGGAGCGACGCAAGCGGATCGACGTCAAGGTGCTCGAGCGTGAAGGCCATGGCAGACGCGCCAAGGTCCAGCAGTACTGCTCTCAGGAAATCTCAGGAACCGCTCAGGCAGGTCCCAGGAAGCAACGGGACCCTTCGACACATGCGCCGTTCCGCTCCCTTCCGTGGCCTGCTCACCGGGTTGCTCGCCCTCGTCGTCTTCGCCTCCGCCGCCGTAGCGATGGTCACCGACGGCTCGCCCCTCTCGCCCGCTCCTGCCACCGGACTCGAAGCCAGCGGGCTGCCGGCCGGAGACAGCACCGCCGTCCAAGCCGGCGTCGAGGGCGATGACGACGCGGACGGTGACGACGAGATCGGCAACGGATTTGACGGCCGGGGCGGACAAGACGACGACCAACGCGACGACGGGCGCTGAGCCGCCCCGGACAGGCTCCGACGATGCCTACGACGTCCGGCTCGCCGTTCGGGATGGCGGCCCGTCGAGCACTGTTGATCGCGCTCTACGGCACGGTGCTGCTCTTTCCGCTGGCGTTGACCATCGGTGCGATCAAGCCGGGTTCGCAGGGCCGACTCGTCGTCTTCTCCGACGCCCTGGCTTTCACCGCCCTGTCACTGATCGCGCTGCAGGTCGTCGCGTCCGGACGATGGGCGTCGACCACACGCATCTTCGGTCTGCGCCCGGTCCTTGGCCTGCACCGCCAAGCCGGAAAAGCCACGCTGGTTCTCGTGGTCGCACACGTCGCGATTCTCATGGTCGACGACCCCAGTCGGCTGCACCTGTTCGACCTTCCCGAGGCGCCGAACCGCGCGCGTGCGGGGACCGTCGCCGTCGTGGCGTTGGCCGGTCTCGCGGTCACATCGATCTGGCGCGCGAAGCTCGGGATGCGCTTCGAGCACTGGCGCGCCACGCACCTCGCGCTGACCGGGGTCGTCATCGCCGCATCGTTCGCTCACGTCATCTGGGTCAACGCCTACACCTCGTTGCCGGTGATCCGCGTCGCCGTTCTGGTCCTGGTGCTGGCCGCGGCCGCCAGCCTGTTCTGGGCGCGCGTCGCGCACCCCTACCGCACCGCCCTGAAGCCCTACCGCGTGGTGAGCGTTCATCCCGAGCGTGGCGGCGCGGTGACCCTCGAGCTCCAGGCCGACGGGCACGACGGCCTGCGCTTCGGCCCCGGCCAGTTCGCACGGCTACGTCCGGCGCACGCCCCCTACAGCCTCGACGACCACCCGTTCACCCTCAGCTCCAGTGCCGCGCACCCCGAGCACCCGTCGTTCACGGTCAAGGCGCTTGGCGACTTCACCACCGACGTCGCCGATCTGCAGCCCGGCGACGAGGTACTCGTCGACGGGCCGCACGGCGAAGCCGTCCACGACGGGGACCGCCGGCGCGGCAGGATCCTGCTGGCCGCCGGGATCGGGATCACCCCGGCGATGAGCGTGCTGCGAACCGCGGCGGAGCACGGAAGCACCCGGCGGTTCCTCCTGCTCTACGGGAGCCGTCAGTGGCAGGACGTCACCTTCCGGGAGGAGCTCGCCGTCCTGCAGCACCGGCTGCCGAACCTGCAGGTCGTGCACGCGCTCTCCCGTGCGGAGCCCGGCTGGCCGGGGGAGCGAGGCCGGGTCACCGAACAGCTCCTGCGCCGCTACGCGCCGCGAGACATCGCCCGGTGGGGCGCCCTCATCTGCGGCCCGGCGGCGATGGTCGCCGAGACCTCCGTAGCCCTGGCCCTGATGGGGATGCCGATGCACGCGATCCAGGCCGAAGGCTTCGAGTAGCGCGCCGACGCGGCCCAGCGTCTTTCGGGGGGACCCGCTGGTGAGACGCGCAATCGCGATCGGCTTGCGGTCGCCTGTGCGTTGCAATACTGCGCGGATGGTGGACGGCGCGATCCAGGGCGAATTGCAGGAGCAGATCATGCTCGTCCTCTGGCGACGGGAGCAGGGCACCGTCGAGGATGTTCGTGCCGATCTCCCTCCGCAGTATCAAGGTGCCTATACGACGGTCGCGACTGTGCTGAACCGGCTCGTCGATCGGGGGCTCTTGGGTCGCGAGCGCCTAGGTAGGACGATGACGTACACGCCGACGGTTACCGAGGCGCAGTATCTGTCTCGTTCGATCGCGCAGACGCTGGCCGGCGCATCCACGGAAGCCCGTGAAGTCGCGCTGGCCGAGCTGATCGGCACGATCGACGAGGACGAGCTGGCGGGGTTGCAGGAGCAGATCCGCCGCAGGACAGCATCTCGAGCGGATCGCTGATGATGCTCTTGGTCCTGATCGGGGCCGCCCTGGCGATGATCGCGGTCCCGCACGTCGTTTCCACGCGCGACTTGACACCTGCCACCGCTGCCGCGCTCTGGGGGGTCGCGCTGGGCCTTCGCGCGGTACTTTCGGTGTTCGTGGTCGCGTACGTCCTGGTCGTGTTGCCGGCGACTGCCATCTTTGCCTCGATCACCGATTGGTGCTGGCATACCGCGCTTCCGGTCGCGGCCACCAACGTTGGGGTCATGGGTGCGTGGGTCGGGCAGGGCGCGACGCTGTTGCCGGCCCTGGTCCTGGCGGTCTCCGCTGCCCTCGTCGCTGCGAGCGTTCTTCGCAGCGCCCGACGGGTGCGTCGTCTCGTCGTGCAGGAAGCGATCGGCAGGGGGCCTCGGGGCAGCGTGATCGTTGGGGGCGCGGACGTGTTCGTCGCGGTCGCCGGTTTCAGCCGGCCTCGTCTGGTGCTCTCGACCGGCGCGCTGACGCAGCTCGACGACGCCGAGCTTGCGGCCGGCATCGCTCACGAGGATGGACACATCCACCGCCGGCACCGCTTCGTCGTGCTCTACGCGGAGGCCTGTCGTGCGCTGGCTCGGTTCACGCCGGGTACCGACCGGGCGCTCGCGGCGCTGTTCTTCCAGCTCGAGCGCGATGCCGATGCCTGGGCGCTTCGGCGTGCCACCGACCCGGTCGCACTGGCCAGCGCGATCTGCAAGGCCGCGAGCTCCCGAACGCCGTCGCTCGCTCTGGCCACGCTCGCCGGCGCCCAGGGCATCAGCGCCCGCGTGAGCGGGCTGCTCGACCAACCAGCCCGCCCGCCCCTTCTTCGGCAGGCCTGCCTGGCCACCCTCGCCGGGCTTGGCCTTGCGCTCCTCATCGCGCTTACGGCGCAGCTGCCCGCCGTGATCTCCGACGGTCGCGCGCACGCGGCGCTGGCGGCGATGCGCACCGCCTGCGGCATGTAGTCCGCCCGGGGCGGCACTGCCGCGACCCCGACCCCCATCTACTACAGTCTGTAGAAAGAACGGGGAGGGCGGGAGCAACACATGAGCGGTCGAGCGAAGAAGCAGGAAGACCTCCGGCGAGAGCGCGAGGAGCAGGAGCGGCTCGCCGCGGCGAGCGAGCGGCGCTCCAAGCGGGTGCGGATCGCCGCCGGCGGCGGATTCGTCGTCGTCGCCGTCGGGGCCGCGCTGGCCCTCGGGCTGTCCTCGGAGGCGCCGGAGGGCGCGAATCTGCCCAGGGCCGCGGGGTTGGGCACCAACTACGACGGACTCGTGCAGCGCCGGATCGCTGCAGGCGTCGTGACGATGGGCACCGCGCAGTCCAGCGCGCACATCCATCCGCAGCTGAGCCTGTTCATCGACGGTAAGCCCGTGCAGGTCCCGGCGAACATCGGTGTTGACCCCAACGCCTCGGGCGACGACATGGCCGCGCTGCACACGCACACCCCCGACGGCCTGATCCATGACGAGGGTCAAGGCAACGGGACCCTCGGCCAGTTCTTCGCGATCTGGGGCGTCGCGCTGAGCGCTGATCGCCTCGGCAGCTACCGCACCGGCGGCGGAAAGCAGGTGCAGATGTGGGTGGACGGCAAGCCCACTCGCGCGTTCGGTGGCCTGCGGTTGCAGGACGAGCAAAAGATCGTGCTCTCCTACGGTCGCCCGACCGCCAACCCGCCCGGGACCTCCGCCCCGAGCAGCTGATGCTCCCGGTCCTCTTCCACGTCGGGCCGCTGGAGATCAAGAGCTACGGCGTCTTCATCGCCCTGGCGTTCCTTGCCGCGTGGGTCGTTCTCTCCCGGGAGCTTCGTCGACGTGCAGACCGTGCCGACGCGGCAGGCCCGCTGATCGCGGCCGCCGCGATCGGTGGGTTCATCGGTGCGCGGCTCTACTGGCTGGCCGAACACGCCAACTCGGCCAACGCGGGGGACCTCGTCTCCGGTGCGGGCTTCACCTGGTACGGCGGAGTTCTGGGCGGCACGGTCGCCGTCCTGCTGGTCGCGCGGCTCCAACGCATCCCGGTCAGCGCGATCGTCGGCAGTGCCGCGCCGACGCTCGCGCTGGGCTACGCGCTTGGGCGTATCGCGTGCCAGATGGCCGGCGACGGCACCTACGGCAAGCCGAGTGATCTGCCGTGGGCGATGGCCTACCCCGACGGCGAGATCCCGACGACCGTCCGGGTGCACCCGACTCCGGTCTACGAGACCCTCACCGGCCTGCTCATCTTCGCCGTGCTCTGGCGACTGCGCGAACGCCTATCGGGACCGCGCCTGTTCGGCGTCTATCTCGTGCTCGCCGGCACCGAACGGTTCCTCGTCGAGTTCCTGCGGATCAATGACCGTGTCCTCGTCGGTCTCACGCAACCGCAGATCTGGGCCGCCACGTTCGTCCTCGCCGGGATCGGCGTGATCGCCACGACCCACCGCCGTGACGTGAGAACCCCGCAGACCGGCGTGCCTCAGACAAGGTCCGTGCAGTGAGTTCTCGACGACGCCGCGTCGCGGTCTCCGCAGCGGCGATCGCCGTGGTCGCTGCTTTGACGGTGGGGCTTCTGCAGAGCGCTCCACCGCCGTCGCGGGATGCTTCTGCGCCGTCGCTAGCGCAGGCTCGGCAGAGATCCGCGGCGCACCCGGCCCACTCCGGGCGCTGTATGAGCACAGCAATGCCCTCCTGCCAGAGGCAGCGTTCGATCGTCTCGTCACCAGCCTCCGGGGGTACCCCGTCGTGATCAACGTCTGGGCGTCGTACTGCGGCCCGTGTCGTCGAGAATTCGCGCTCCTTCGCCGCTCCGCCGCCCGGTACGGCACGCGCGTCGCGTTCATCGGTGTGGACGGCGACGCCACCCCCGGGCCCGGTCGTGAGTTCCTGCGTCGGAACCCGACGCTGTACCCGCACGTCCGGGACCCCAGAGGTCGACTGGCCAACCGGCTGAGCGCCGGGGTGGTGTTGCCCTCCACGATCATCCTGGACTCCGACGGGCAGATCGCAACGGTCTTTGCCGGCGCCTACCCCGGCGCCCGGCGCCTCGCCGATGACCTCGCTCGCTACGCCGGCGTTGTCGATGGTCGATGAATTAGCGGCCGTCCGGCGTCGATAGACGCCGGCGAGACCGCCTGTAGGTGCCGCCAAGGCCGCACGGGCGACGCCGACACCTCGAACGAAACACGGAGAGATGAGATGCAAGGAATGGAAGAGATGGGGTCGGGTCTGCCGACGTGGCTGACGACGCTGTCGTGGCTGTGGATCGTCGCCGCGGTCATCAGCGCCGCGGTCGTCGCGTTCGATGTCTACGGCCGTGGGGACCGCCCGCAGCGGCCGATCGTCGCCGCGATCTGGCCGCTCTCGGCGCTCTACCTCGGACCGCTCGCAGTCGTGCTGCAGCGCCGCAACGCCCGCCGCCGCCAGGCGGCGTCCGCGGCCTCGCCCGAGACGCAGTCGGGCCTCGCGCTCGGTCTGCAGGGCGGGGTCGCGTCGGGGCTGGCGCACATCGTCGGGGTGCCGATCGTCGTCCTGACGGGCCTGACGATCGCCAACGTCGACATGTGGGCGATGGTCGCGATCATCACCGTCCTGGCGACGATCATGCTCGTGCTCTTCGAGCTCGCCGTCGTCGCCTCCCCCGCCGGCCGACAGGCAGCGGCCACGCGCCTGCGGACCGCCGCGGTCATCGCCCTCGTGACCGTCGTGGCGTTCGACGTCGGGATGCTCGGCTGGATGCTCGTCCTCTACTACTCCGACAGCATGCCGATGGCCACCGACGTGCGATTCACGTTCCTCATGCAGATCGGCCTCGTCCTGGGCACCCTCACCGCCGCCCCGATCGTTCGCCACCTCGGCCGTGGCCCCCAGGTGAGAAGCCAGCCGGCCTAACGGTCGCTTCCGCCGGGCCGACACGTCCCGGCGGAAGCGTCGTTCACGCACGACAGCCCTCGCCCCGGGGCCGTCAGGTGTCGAGCTCTGCGAGCAGTTGGTCGATGCGGCGGTTGATGTCGTCGCGGGTGGCGCGGACCTCGTCGACGGGGCGTCCGGAGGGGTCGGGGAGGTCCCAGTCGATGTAGCGGACGCCGGGGATGAAGGGGCACTTGTCGCCGCAGCCCATCGTGATGACGACGTCGGACCATTCCGCCATCTCGCGCGTGAGGAGCTTGGGCTCTTGGTCGCGGAGATCGATGCCGAGCTCGTCCATGACGGTGAGCACCTCGGGGTGGACCCGGTCCGCCGGGGTGGTGCCGGCGGAGCGCCCTTCGTGTCGGCTGTCGGCGGCGCGCTGAAAGAGCGCGCGGCTGATCTGCGAGCGCCCGGCGTTTGTGCAGGCAGACGAACAACACGTGGGCCATCAGACGACCCCCTCAACGGCCTGGTTCGGGGTCGTTCGGCGGGCCGGGGAGCGGGCCGGGTCGCCGGGCAGGAGCAGGGAGAGCAGCCCGGCCGCGAGGACCATGATCGCCGAGCCCCAGAGGCAGGCCTGAAGGCCCTGCCATTGGTAGAGCGCTCCGGAGAGGACGGTGCCGGAGAGCCGGCCGAACGCGTTGGCCATGTAGTAGAAGCCGACGTTCATCGCGACCTTCGACCCCTCCGCGTAGGCGAGGATCAGGTACGAGTGCACCGCGCTGTTCATCGCGAAGACGACGCCGAAGACGATGAGCCCGGCGACGATCACGACGTCCGGGTCAATCGAGGTGCTCATGGCGATCGCGATCGCGGCGGGGAAGGCGGCGAGGACGAACGCGAGCTTCGCGGCGGTGCGGCCGTCGGGGTCCTTGACGAACCTCGGGGCGAGGGCTTGGACGATGCCGTAGCCGATGGTCCACACGGCCATGAAGATCCCGACCTGCCAGAACGACCAGCCCATCACGGTCCGCAGGTAGACGGGGAGGCCGACGACGAACCAGACGTCACGGGAAGCGAAGAGGAAGATCCGCGCGCCGGCCAGCAGGTTCACCGACCGGTTGTTGGAGAACATCTGCCGGAACTTCGCCGACGCGTCCGGCGTCCCGAGGTCGCCGCGCATGAAGATCAACGTGCCCGCGAGGCCTGCGGCGACAAGGCCGGCGATGCACCCCAGCGCGGCCTGGAAGCCGATGACGGTGAGCAGCAGGCCGCCGAGGAAGAAGCCGACGCCCTTGAGCGCGTTCTTCGAACCGGTGAGGATCGCCACCCACTTGTAGAGCGCGCCCGGGGTGTCCTGCGGGACGACGAGCTTCACCGCCGATTTCGACGACATCTTCGTCAGGTCCTTCGCGATCCCGGAGAGCGCCTGGGCGACCATCACGTAGGCGACGACGAGCCACGACTCGGGCACCAGGGCGAGCATCGCCAGCGCCGCGAGCTGAAACGTCAGGCCGCCCAGCAGGGTCGATTTGAGTCCCCAGCGTGCGGCGATGTAGCCGCCGACGAGGTTGGTGATGATCCCGAAGACCTCGTAGAAGAGGAACAGCGAGGCGACCTGCAGCGGGCTGTAGCCGAGCTCGTAGAAGTAGAAGAGGACCAGGACGCGGATCGCGCCGTCGGCGATTGTGTCGGCCCAGTAGGCGCCGGTGACGACGACGTAGTTGCGCAGGTCCCCGCCGCGCTGCTCGGCGGCCGCGGTCGCGTCCTGGCCGTTCACGCCCGCGGCTCCAGGGAGGCGGCGACCTGGCCGGCGAGCTCGACCCAGCGGTTCACGTAGCCCCACTCGTTGTCGTACCAGGTGAGGATCTTCACCTGGGTCTTGTCGGTGACCATCGTCGATGGCGCGTCGACGATCCCGGATCGCGGGTCGTCCTTGAAGTCGACCGACACCAGCGGCCGCGTCTCGTACCCGAGGATGCCCCGCAGGGGCCCGTCGGCGGCGCTGCGGAGCAGCTCGTTGACCTCGTCGACGGTCGTCTCCCGGGCCACCTCGAACACGGCGTCGGTGAGCGACGCGTTCAGCAGCGGGACGCGAATCGCGACGCCGTCCAGGCGGCCCTGCAGCTCGGGGAAGATCAGCCCGATCGCCGTCGCCGACCCGGTGGTCGTCGGGATGAGCGATAGGCCGGCGGCACGGGCACGCCGGAGGTCCTTGTGCGGCGCGTCGACCAGGGTCTGGGTGTTGGTGAGGTCGTGCAGCGTGGTGATCGACCCGCGCAGGATTCCCAGTCCTTCGTGGATCACCTTGACGACCGGAGCGAGGCAGTTGGTGGTGCACGACGCCGCGGTCAGGACGTCGTGGGCCTCGGGGTCGTAGAGGTGGTCGTTGACGCCGACGACGACGTTCAGCGCGCCGCCGTCCTTGACGGGCGCGGCGACGATGACCTTCTGGACGCCGCGATCGAAGTAGGGGGCCAGCGTGGTCTGGGTCTTGAACTTGCCGGTGCCCTCGAGGACGAGGTCGACGTCGAGCTCGTCCCACGGGACGTCGCCCGGCATGGGGTGCGCGCTGTAGCTGAGCGTCTGACCGTCGATCGTGACCGTGTCGCCGTCGGAGGCGATGTCGCGCTGCCAGCGCCCGTGGACGGAGTCGAACTCGAGGAGGTGCGCGGCAGTCGCGGCGTCGCCGGCGATCTCGTTGATGTGCACGAACTCGAGGTCCTCGCGGTCCCACCCGGCGCGGAGCGCTAGGCGCCCCATGCGCCCGAAGCCGTTGATGCCGACGCGAACCGTCATGCGCAGTTCCCGGCGGTGAGGCACTCGGTGACGTCGCGGTGCGCGATGGTCATGACGTGGCCGCGGACGGTCGCGTCGTCGTAGCCGGCGAGGACCTGGTCCGAGCACGCACGGATCTGCTGCTCGGAGAACCGGTCACCGAGGTCCTCACGGACCGCCGGGAGGAGCCGCTCGAGGCGCAGCTGGTGGGCGGTGCGGTCGAGGTAGATGTCCTGCAGGTGCTCGGCCAGGAGGTCCTTGACGTGCTGCTCGATCTGGTCGCGGATCTCGCGGACCCGTTCGATCGGGAGCGTGGAGGGGTCCTGCACGTCCCACTCCTGCACCATCGCGGGGACGAACGGGCAAGCGTCGCCGCAGCCCATCGTCACGGCCCAGTCGGCGTGCAGCTGCATCTCGGCGGTCAGCTTCGTCGGCTTCTCAGCCGAGAGATCGATGCCGACCTCGGCCATCGCCTCGACGACGACGGGCCAGACGGCCTTGGCGGGCTGGGTGCCGGCGGACTCCGCCCGGACGTCGTCGGGGGCGAGGCGGTCGAAGAACGCCTGGGCGATCTGGGACCGGCCGGCGTTGTGGTTGCAGACGAACAGCACGTGGCGCATGAAGGGGTCCTCGGTGGTGGGGATCAGACGGGGCGGGGGTCGGCTCGCGGCGCCGGCGGGTCGCCGCGGCGCGCCGCGGCCTCCTCCGCCGGGTACCAGCGCCGACGGATCCAGAGCGCGACGTAGACCAGGCCGACGAGCACCGGCACCTCGATCAACGGACCGACGACCCCGGCCAAGGCCTGGCCGGACGTAGCGCCGAAGACGCCGATCGCCACGGCGATCGCGAGCTCGAAGTTGTTGCCCGCCGCGGTGAAGGCGAGAGATGCGGTGCGGGCGTAGGTCGCACCGATGAGCCGGCCTGCGGCGAGGCCGGCGGAGAACATCACGGCGAAGTAGACGAGCAGCGGCAGCGCGATCCGCACGACGTCCAAGGGCTCGGAGGTGATCGCGTCGCCCTGGATCGCGAAGAGCATCACGATCGTGAAGAGCAGCCCGTAGAGCGCGAACGGCCCGATCTTCGGCAAGAACCTGG
>NZ_JBFAPC010000004.1:0-81091 GCF_040675535.1 Patulibacter sp. NPDC049589
GCCGCGGCCGCCGCGGCCCGGCGCGCCTTCGAGGCCGAGCTGCGCGCCGACGGCGTGCCCGACGACGCGATCGCCGCCGCCGTCGCCGCCAACCGCCTGGCGCTCGTGCCCGTCGAGCGCGTCCTGCAGGGGACGCCGACGCTGCGCACGACGGACCTCGTCGCCCGCACCGGCGTGGACCCCGAGCTGCTCGAGCGGGTGCTGCAGGCCGCGGGCGTCGCGGTCCCGTCGCACGGCGACGCCGCGTGGGAGGAGCGCGACCTCGCCCTGCCCGCGCTGGTGGCCGCCCTCGCGGGCCTCGGGATCGACGAGGAGGCCGTCGTCGAGCTGGCGCGCACCCTCGGCGAGTCGGCCGCGCGCATCGGCGCCGCGGCGATCATCGGGCTGGGCTCCGGCCTGACGCGGCCCGGCGACACGGAGCAGGAGCTCGGCGCGCGCCTGGCCGCCGCGACCCACCCGGTCAACGCGCACCTCGCCGACGCCGTCGGGCTGCTGATCCGCGCCCAGACCATCGACCAGCTGACCGCCGTGGAGCTCGACGGCGAGCAGATCGCCGACGGCCGGATCGCGGGCGCCACGCCGGTCTCGATCGCGTTCGCCGACGTCGTCGGCTTCACCCGCATGGGCGAGCAGCTCGGGGCCCAGCGCCTGCGCGACGTCGCCGCGCGGCTGGGCGAGCTCGGGGCCGAGGTCTCCACCGACGGCGTGCGCGTCGTCAAGACGATCGGCGACGCCGTGATGCTCGCCGGGCCGCGACCCGGCCCGGTGGTCGCGGCGATGCTCGCGCTGCAGGAGCGGGTCGCCGCCGAGGACTTCCCGCGGATCCGCGCCGGGGTCGCCACCGGCGACGCCGTCCCGCGCGCCGGCGACTGGTTCGGCCCGCCCGTCAACCGCGCCGCCCGCGTCTGCGCGGCCGCGCGCCCGGAGAGCGTGCTGGTCGACGACGGCACCCGCGAGCGGCTGGCCGACGAGGCCGCGCTGGAGTGGACCGGCGTCGGCCGCGTGCACCTGAAGGGCATGGGCCGGGTGCGACTGCACCGCGTCCGGCGGGCCGGGCGGTAGCCTGCGCCCGCGATGCCCGCCCGCCTCACGCGCACCACCGCCGCCGCGCTGTCCACCCTCGCCCTCACGGTCGCCGTCGCCGCCCCCGCCGGTGCCGCGATGCCGTCGACCTCCGGCATCGGCTCCCGTGCCGGCGTCGTCGTCGTCGACCTCGGGACCGGGAAGACCCTCCTCAGCCGCGCCGGCAGCAGCCGCCGGATCCCCGCGTCGGTCACGAAGCTCTTCACGTTCGGGTCGGCCCTGCGGCTGCTCGGCCCCGAGTGGACGCCGCGGACCCGCGTCGTCGCCACCGGTCGGGCGTCGGGCGACACCTGGGTCGGGGACCTCCACCTCGTCGGCGGTGGCGACCCGACGCTCTCGACCGCGGCCTTGCGCGGGCTCGCCGGCCGGACGGTGCAGGCGCTCGGTGTCGAGCGGCTCGACGGACGCCTCCGCGTCGACGCGACGACGTTCGACGACTGGCAGGGCGGGCGGCGGACGGGCCGGTCCGCCGACGGAGACATGGGCGGCCGGATCGGCGCCATCAGCGTCGACCGCGGGGCCCGTACCACCGCGCCCGCCGTCCGCGCCGGGTCGCTCTTCCGCACCGCGCTGAAGACCGCGGGCCTGACGGTCGGCGGCACCGTGGTCCAGGACCGCACCGCGGCGCCGGAGACGGCGGCCACCGTCGCCACGCAGGTCGGGCCGACCCTCGCGCAGCTCGCGGCGGCCACCCTCGGCCCGTCGGACAACTACATCGCCGAGACGATCCTCAAGGACCTGAGCTCCCGCGACGGGCTCGAGGCCGCGTGCCGGGTCCGCGCCTCGCTGCCGCCGATCGCGCCGGAGACCCTCGTCGCCGAGCCGCCCGCCGCCGCGGCCTGCCACACCGAGGCGTTCGCCGCCCCGTCGTCCACGACCGCGACGGGCAGCCGGCTCTTGCGCACGACCCTCCGGGGCCTGCTCGGCTCGACGCCGCACATCGTCGACGGCTCGGGGCTCACGCGTGACAACCGGGTGTCCCCCACCACCGTCGTCCGCCTGCTCCAGAAGCTCGACGAGGACCCGAACATCGGCCCGGTGCTGCGATCGGCGCTGCCGCAGGCCGGGCGCACGGGGACGCTCGCCGGCCGCATGCGCGGCACCGCCGCGGTCGGCCGCTGCGCCGCGAAGACCGGGACGATCAACGGCGTCTCCGGCCTGGCCGGCTACTGCACCACGAAGTCGGGCCGCGACGTCGCGTTCGCGATCCTCCAGAACGGCGGCAACGTCTCCTCGGCGCGCGCGTTCCAGGACCGCTTCGTCGCCCGGTTGGCCCAGGTCGGCTGACCACCGGAGGGGACCCGGCCCCGACCCGAGCGACGCGGAGCCCGAACGCGTCGGTGGCCGACGGGGCTCGGGCCACCCGGAGGGAACCGGGCCCCGATCCGAGCGACGCGGAGCCCGGCGCGTCGATCGTCGACGAGGCTCGGGCCGTGCCGAGGGGCCGGAGAACGACGACGGGCGAGCCTTGCGACTCGCCCGCCACCATCGACTACACCACCCCTACTTACTTACACATCCCAGGACCTCGTGTCGAGCCTGGGCAGACTGACACTCGTGGCCCTCAGGCAGTCCGCCGCAAGCGGCGCGTTACCGAGGTGGGCACCGAAGCCCTCACCACGTAGGCGGTGTGACGACCCATCCACCGTAGCACTCCTCAGGCCTCCTGCGCCTCGGCTGCGGGCTCCTCCGCGTCCTCGTCCTCGGCCGGCGCGATCACGCTGCGCCCCTCCGCCAGCAGCCGCTTCAGCCCGTCCTCGTCGAGGACCGGGACGCCCAGCCGCTCGGCCTTCTCGAGCTTGGTCCCGGCCGCGTCGCCAGCGACGACCACGCCGGTCTTCTTCGACACCGACGACGTCACGCGGGCGCCGACCGCGAGCAGCCGCTGGGTGGCGTCCTCGCGGGTCAGGGTCGGGAGCGTGCCGGTCAGGACGACGGTCAGGCCCTCGAGCAGGTCGGCGTCCTCCGGGTCGTCCTCGCCCTGGGGTACCTCGAGCTGCAGCCCGGCCTCCTGCAGCCGCCGGAAGACCGTCACGACGGCCTCGTCGGCGAGGCGCTCGGCGATGATCCGGGCCATCTTCTCGCCGACGCCGGGGGTCGCCGCCAGCTGCTCCGGCGTCGCGGCCAGCAGCGCGTCGATCGTGCGGAAGCGCGCCGCGAGGTTGCGGCCGGTGATCTCGCCGACCTCCTCGATGCCCACGCCGAAGAGGACCCGGGCGAACGGCCGCTCCTTCGACGCCGCGATCGCCCCGATCACGCGGTTGGCGGAGATCTCGCCGTAGCCCTCGAGCTCGAGCAGCTGCTCGGCGGTCAGCGCGTAGAGGTCGGCCGCGTTGGTCACCAGGCCCTTCTCCAGCAGCTGGCCGACCTGCTTCTCGCCCAGCCCCTCGATGTCCATCGCCTGCCGGCCGACGTAGTGGCGCAGCAGCTGCCACTGCTGGCCCGGGCAGCCGCCACGGTTCGGGCAGCGCGTGAAGACCGAGTCCTCCGGCTTCTCCGTCGGCGTGCCGCAGCGCGGGCACGTCGCCGGCGGCGCGGGCTTCGGCCCGCGGTCGTCGCGCTCGGCCTCGTGCGGCGCCGGGGAGATCACCTGCGGGATCACGTCGCCGGCGCGCAGGACGATCACCCGGTCGCCGGGCCGGACGTCCTTGCGCTCGAGGTCCTCCTCGTTGTGCAGCGTCGCCTGCGAGACCGTCACGCCCGAGACGTTGACGGGCTCGAGCACCGCGTAGGGGTGCAGGTCGCCGAACTTGCCGACGCTCCAGATGACGTCCTTGAGCAGCGTCGTGGCGGTCCGCGGCGGGAACTTCCACGCGATCGCCCAGCGCGGGTCCCGCCCGACGGAGCCCAGGCGGCGCTGGAGCTCGAAGTCGTCGACCTTCAGCACCACGCCGTCGATCTCGAACGCCAGGCGGTCGCGGCGCTCGCCCCACGCCAGGCAGGTCTTCACCGCGTCGTCGACGGTGCCCTGGACGGAGACCTCGTCGTTGACCGGGAACCCGCGGTCCTTGAGCCACTGGAGCGTCGCACGGTGGCCGTCGACGCCGAGGACCTCGCCGACACTGGCCGAGGTGCCGTCGGCCCCGCCGCGGCCGGCGGTCTCCGCCTCGGCCGCGTCCCCCGCCCGGGCGGCCACGACGCCGACGCCGTAGGCCCAGAACGACAACGGCCGCTGCCGCGCCTGCTTGGGATCCAGCTGGCGGATCGCGCCGGCCGCGGAGTTGCGGGGGTTCATGAACGTCGACTCGCCGGCGGCGGCGCGCTTCTCGTTGACCTTGCGGAAGTCCTCGAGCTTGATGTAGATCTCGCCGCGGACCTCGAGGACCGCCGGCGCGTCGGCGATGTGCAGCGGCACGTCGGGGATCGTCCGCACGTTGTGGGTGACGTCCTCGCCGACCTCGCCGTCGCCGCGGGTGGCCGCGCGGACGAGCACGCCGTCCTCGTAGCGGAGGCTCATCGCCAGGCCGTCGACCTTCGGCTCGACCACGTAGCGGAACGCCGGGTCCGTGATGCCCTCGCGCGCCAGGTGCGTGGTCATGCGGTCGACCCAGGCCTGGAGCTCCTCGCCGCTGCGGGCGTTGGCCAGCGACAGCATCGGCTGCTCGTGGCGGACCTTGACGAGCTTCTCCATCGGTGCCCCGCCGACCCGCTGCGTGGGAGAGTCCGGGAGCGCGAGCTCGGGGTGCTCGCGCTCGAGCGTCTCGAGCTCCGTGAACAGCGCGTCGTACTCCTCGTCCCCGATCTCGGGGTCGTCCTGCTCGTAGTAGCGGCGGCGGTGGTGCTCGACCACCTCACGGAGCTCCGCCGCACGGGCGGCGGGGTCCGGGGCGGGCTTCTCGGCGTCTGCGGGCGGGGGCACCATCTCGGGGCGAGGATACCCGCGGCAGGGGGCCCGGACCCGCGACGCACGGGACGGGGCCCGCACGATCTCCCTCAGTCGTCGAGCAGGTCCCCGATGCGGTCCAGCAGGCCCTCGAAGCCGTGGCCCGCCAGCGGGGCGATCGCGGACTCGCGCGTGAGGTCCAGGTGCAGCGGCGTGATCGACACGTGGCCCGCCGCGACCGCCGCCAGGTCGGTGCCGGGCGTGGGCTCGAAGCCGTGGTCGGTGCCGTAGAGCCAGAAGCTGCGGCTGCCGTCGGGGTGGGTCTCCACCGGCTGCAGCTCGTCGCGGTAGTGCCGCTGGCCGAGCCGGGTGACCTCGACGGCCAGGGGCGAGCAGCCGCTGTCGCTCTGCGGCACGTTGACGTTCAGGATCGTGCGGCGCGGGAGCGGCAGCTGGCCGTCGCGACGGCTGACCCGCTCGACCTCGGCGACGATCCGCGCGGCGATCTCGGCGGCCACCCCGAAGTCCCACGTGTGCTCGCGGCGCAGCGACCAGTCGCCGTGGGGCGAGGACATCGAGATCGCGACGCCCGGGATGTCGTGGACGACCGCCTCGAGCGCCGCGGCGACGGTGCCGGAGTAGGTGACGTCCTCCCCCATGTTCGCGCCGTGGTTGATCCCGGACACGACGAGGTCGGGCGTCCAGCCGTCGATCACGCCGTGCGCGGCCAGGCGCACGCAGTCCGTCGGCGTGCCGTCCGTCGCGATCCCCGTGCCGCCGTCCTCGAACGTCTCGTCGTGGACCCGGAGCGGGCGGCGGACGGTGATCGACCGCGCCATCGCCGAGCGGTTGCCGTCGGGCGCCACCACGCGCAGGTCGATGCCCTCGAGCTCCAGCAGCGACCGGCGCAGCGCCAGGAGGCCCTCCGCGTGGATGCCGTCGTCGTTGGTGAGGAGGACGCGCGTGGTCATGCTCCTCCAGCCTAGTCCCGCGGTCGCGAGACGGGACTCGGCGGCGAAGCAGACCCACCCCGCCGGTCTCAAGGATCACGAGAATTCCCCAGTTGCGATCAGGAGGGCCCGGCCGAACCAATCAGGTCGACGAGCTCCCGCGGGCGACGCGTCGGGGTCTGCGCGTTGGTGGTACCCGCCCGTGCGCGGCCGGCGAGATGGGGCAGCGAGCCTTTCAGCGTGCGCAGTGAGGCGTCACGGACGCCGAGCGTCGCGGCGATCCACGGCCTCAGGCGTGCGCATGCTCTGCGTCTCCAACGCGCGGGGAGCGATCATGAGGTCGCAGGCCGCATCGAAGACGCCGTCCACCGGCGGGTGGTGCCGGTCGTGAGTCAGCCACGTGCATACGCTCGCCATCGCCCCAGCGTCCCGCTCCCGGCCTTCAGGGGCCATGGTCGGTCCCTGCCATCTCGTCGGACGATGGGTGCAACCGGCCATGTCCCCGAGCGCCAGGGTCATCGACGCTTCAACGATGGCCCGCCCCACCGATGCGCCCCCGGACGCGCTGTTGATGACCGCCGGTGCTCGGAACGTTTCGCCGGTCGGCGCCGCACTCATCGGCCGCGCGGTCGGCGACGCGGTCGACATCGCACTGCCCGGTGGGCGGAGGCTGCGCCGGCTGCTCGCCCCGCTGCACCGCCTGGCGCACGCGATGGGAACGATCGATCCGCGCTACCCCGACCCGGACCTCCGGGCGCGTATCGCGCCGGATGACCGCGACGTCGAGCAGCTCCTCGAAGCGTTCGAGTCGATGCTCGACCGCTTTCGCGTCGAGCGGCTGGAAAGTGACCGCCGCACCGCCGCCGCCCAGGAAGCGGAACGTCGCAACGTCGCGGGCGAGATCCACGACGAGCTCGGCCAGACCCTCACCGCGCTGGCCCTCCAGCTGGATCGCGCGGAGATGCATCCCCAACACCGTGAGCTCGCGCAACGCACCGTCGCGCGAGCACTCGGCGACATGCACGGCGTCGCACGACGGCTACGCCCTGTGGGGCTGGACGACCTCGGTCTGTTGAACGCCATGATCGCGCTGTGCCTTCGCGTGGAGGAAGAGAGCGGCAACGCCATCCACCGCGACCTGCGACCGCCGATCCCGGCCCTGGACGGCGATGTGGAGCTGGCGATCTACCGGATCGCCCAAGAAGCACTGACCAACGCCATCCGCCACGCGCACGCTGACACGATCACCGTCTCCCTCGGCGTCGACGACGAACACCTCGTGCTGACCGTCGCCGACGACGGCCGAGGGTTCGTGCACCCGCCCGACCCCTACGGCGGCCTCTCCGGGATGCGCGAACGCGCGCGCCTGATCCAGGCCACGTTCACCATGACGTCCGAGACGCGCCTCGGCACGATCGTCCGCTGCTCGATCCCCTTGGAGGACCCGCCGTCATGACCACTCCCCTCTGCACCCGCATCATGCTCGCCGACGACCACGCTCTGGTCCGCAGCGGCATCCGTCTGATCCTCGACAGCGAACCCGACCTCCACGTCGTCGAAGAGGCCGGGGACGGCATCCAGGCCGTGGAGATCGCGCTGCGCGGCACCGTCGATCTCACGATCCTCGACGTCTCGATGCCCGGCCGCACCGGCCTGCAGGTCGCCCGCGAACTCACGCGCCAACGCCCGGAGATTCGATCCTGCTGCTCTCGATGCACGAGAACGAGCAGTACCACTTCGAGGCGCTGAAGGCCGGGGCCGCCGGGTACGTCCTGAAGTCCGCCGCCAACCGGGACCTCGTCGACGCCTGCCGCGGCGCGATGCTCGGTCGGCCGTTCCTCTACCCGAAGGCGCTGCAGGCCCTGACGAAGGAGCTCCTCGACGACGCCCGCGCCGGCGGATCGCTTCCCCGCGACGTCCTGACCGCTCGCGAACAGGAGGTCGCCAAGCAGATCGCTGAAGGCCTCACCACCGACGAGATCGCCATCCGCCTGGTCATCAGCCCCCACACCGTCGAACGCCATCGCTCGAACGCTCTCGAGAAGCTCGGCCTCCGCAACCGCGTCGAACTCGCGCGCTACGCCATCCGCCGAGGACTCGTCGCACCATGACCACCCCCTACAGACTGCAGAACGACTCGCGGCGCTCGCGGCGGCCCGTTCTCCGCAGGCCCCAAGCGACTCGATCACTGAACCACGATCAGTCGAGGACCCGGCCCAGCGCCTCGTTCGCATCCGTCTCAGCAGACTGAACGATGCCACGAACACGGGGAACGAACGATCGAATGGACCGTCTGACGCAGATCGTTGACGACCACCCTGTCATGCCCGGCCGGGCAGGGCCGTCTCGATCAGTGCGTCGACGTCCGTGCCGGCGAGGCTGTCGATCAGCGCACGGACGACGGGCGCCGGCGGCCCGGCGGACGCGACGATCAGCGCGATCGTCGGTTCGATCATCGGGTCCGTTATCGGCCTTGCGCTGGTCCCCGACGGCAGGTGTTCCCCGAGGAGCCACGTATGCCCGATCACCGTCGACCATCCTCGACGAACGAATCCGAGGAGCAATGCGAACGAGTCGGCCTGCACCCGCGGAGAGACAACGACGTCGGCAGCTCGAAGAGCCTCCTCGAGGATCGCGCGATGCTGCATCTCCGGGGTCAGCAGACACAGCGGCCGCGCACCGACCGATCTCCACGACACCTCGGCGGCGCCGCCCTTCTCCTGGTCGGCGGTGCTCACCAACACGAAGCGCTCGCGGTATAGCGGCTGGACGTTGAGGGCCGGATTTCGGACGTCGTCGTACACCAAGGCCGCGTCGAGCTCGTGGCGGAGCACCTCGCCGACGAGGACATCCGAGGGCGCTGTACGGATCGACACGCGAACGCCAGGATGGGCATCCAGCAGCGGGCCCACGAGCGTCGGAGCGGCGGCCACCCCGGTGGGCACCGTTCCCAGTCGCAACGTCGCGTTGAGCTGGCCTCGCAGGCGCGTGGCCTCCGCCGCGATGCCGCCGACGGAGTTGACGGTCTGGCGCGCGCGATCGACCAGGGCCTCGCCCGCATCGGTCAACCCGATCATCCCCCCTCCTCCGCGCTCGATCAGCCGGACCCCCAGCTCCGATTCGAGTTTGCGGATCGCCATCGACAGCGCCGGCTGCGACACGCTGCACGCCGCGGCAGCGCGCCCGAAGTGACGTTCGGTGGACAGCGCCACGAAGAACCTCAGATGCCGCACATTCATCGACCGATCACCTCTGTGTATCGCTTGGTCACTAGTTGATATTGGATTCTTCGCGTGCCCGTCGACAAGCTCCCTCGCCGCGATGCACTGCCTGCCTGTTGCCCCCCGCCTGCTCCCCTACGCCCGAATGGGCGTCGGGGTGTTCTGTAGCGCCATCCTCGTCGCCGCCCTCGGCAAGGCGCTCGACATGCCGTTGCTGATCGCCCCGTTCCTCGCGACCGCGGCGCTCAAGCACAGCGCTCCGCACCTGCCGGGCGTCGCCCCGCGTCGCGTCATCGGGGGGCACTTCGTCGGCGCCTCCACCGGCGTCGTGGTCGGCGCGCTGCTCGGCGGTGGCGGCCTCTCCGTCGCGATCGCCGCATCGGCGGCAGCGGTGGCGATGATGGTCCTCGACGTGCTGCACGCCCCCGCCGTCGCCACGGCCTCGGTGGCGATCCAGAACCACGGAGACCACTGGTTCCCGATCACCGTCGTACTCATCGGCGCGGCGACCCTCGTGGCGACGACCGTCGTGCTCTCGCCGCTGCTTCACGGGCATCGCTATCCCGTGCCTCGCCCCTCTCGAGCCGACGACCGGCTCGTGACCGTCAGCGACGCTGCCATGCTGGGCAGCGATCGCGCAACGCCGATGCGCCGCCTGCTGCGTCGACCGGCCGTCCGATGACGGTCTGGAACGTGGTCCAGACCGCGGGTCCGTGGCTGTGGATGGGCATGGTCTTCGCGATCTCGTTCCTCGAGGCGCCGCTGAAGTTCCAGGCTCCCGGCATCACGGTCGAGCTCGGAGTCGGCATCGGGCGCCTCGTCTTCCGCGCACTCAACCGGATGGAACTCGCGTTCGCCGTCGCGATCGGCGTGGCACTCCTGGCGGGCGGTGAGTCCTCGACGGGCGCCTGGATCGCCTGGGCGTTCGCGGCCGCCGCGCTCGCCACCAAGTGGCTGCTGCGTCGCGCGATGGACCGCCGGACCAGGGTCGTCTCGCATTCGCGTCCCTCGCCGTCCCGCGGCCTCCACGTCCTCTACGCGCTTGCGGAGGTCGTGACCGTCCTAGCCCTCGGGACCTTCGCCGTCCTGAGTCTCAACCTGCTCATTCGGTGACGTGGTTCGCCTCCCACGTCGAGGACGGCACGCTTGACGGGATCGACCACCCCGTCTGATCGACGTCCACACGAGGGTGGCCGAGCGCAGGTCGAGCGCCTGAGACCCCGCTCCGCCAACGCGACCGTGCTCGCCGACGACTTCACATATATCGGGACCCGATACAATCTTCATGGGATGAGATCGCACGATGCACTGCCGCCGGGCCACGGGCCGGACCCCGCGCGGGCCGGCGACTTCTCGATCACTCCGCGAACGATCGGCATCACCGCTCTGGCGGCCGTCGCCGGCGTCCTCGTCGCCCTGGTGGCGCTCGCGTTGGTGCACCTGATCGGCCTGATCACGCACCTCGTCTACACGGGTCACGTGGCGACCACGATCGAGCAGCCCGATACCGCTCCGCTTGGCATGTGGAGTGCACTGGTCCCGGTCGCCGGCGGCCTGGTCGTCGGCGCGATGGCCCGCTTCGGATCCGAACGAATCCGGGGGCACGGGATCCCCGAGGCGATGGAGACGGTCCTCTTGCGGGGGAGCCGCATGGAGCCGCGGATCGCGGTGCTGAAGCCCCTCTCCAGTGCGGTGTCGATCGGAACCGGCGGGCCGTTCGGGGCGGAAGGGCCGATCATCGTCACCGGCGGCGCGATCGGCAGCATCCTCGGACAGTTCCTGCACCTCACCGGCGCCGAGCGTCGCTGCCTCCTGGCGGCCGGCGCCGCGGGCGGGATGACCGCCATCTTCGGCACGCCCGTCGCGGCAGTCCTGCTCGCCGTGGAGCTGTTGCTCTTCGAATGGCGCCCGCGGTCGCTGATCCCGGTGTCGGCGGCAGCGCTGAGCGCCCTGGGACTGCGCGGGATGATGGCCGATCGCGGACTGCTGCCCGTCGCCCCGCTGTTTCCTGCGTCGCTGCACGTCGACTCGGCCACGTCGATGATCCCTGCCGCGCTCTTGGTCGGTCTGTGCTGCGGAGCTCTGGCGTGGCTGATGACCACCGCGATCTACCGAGCAGAAGACTCGTTCGCCCGGCTCCCGATCCATTGGGCGTGGTGGCCCGCGATCGGGGGCCTGGTGGTCGGCATCGGTGGCCTGATCGATCCTCGCGTCCTGGGCGTGGGATACGGAGTGATCGACGACGAGCTCACCGGGAAGCTCGCGGTGGGCGCGCTGCTCAGCGTGCTCGTCGTCAAGCTCGTCGTGTGGGCCGTCGCGCTGGGCTCCAACACCAGCGGCGGCGTCCTCGCCCCGCTGTTGATGCTCGGAGCCGCGCTGGGGGGCTTGCTGGGATCGGTGGTCCCTGGAGGCGATCCGGCGACCTGGGCGATCCTCGGCATGACCGCTGCGTTCGGCGGGGTGATGCGTGCACCGCTGACCGGCATCGTGTTCGCACTCGAGACCACCGGTGCGCTCCCCCTGCTGCCGGCGTTGCTGGCAACCACGATCACGGCATACGCGGTCAGCGTCTTCGCGCTTCCTCGCTCGATCCTCACCGAGAAGATCGCCAGGCGCGGCCACCAGGTCAGCTGTGAGTACGAGCTGGATCCGATGCTCGCCCTCTGCGTCCGGGACGTCATGACCACGAAGCCCGAGACGGTGCGGCCCGAGGTCCCCGTCGGGCGCCTGATGGCGTCGCTGGATGCCGACGCGACGGTACGACGGCAACGGCTCTTCCCGATCGTCTCCGACGATGATGTCTTCGTCGGCGTGGTCTCCGTGTCGGACCTTCGACGCGCCGCGATCGAGGACCCGGCTCTGCGCATCGGAGAACTGCGTCGAACACCGTTGGTCGCGCACCCCACGGACACGCTTCGGCGGGCCGCGGACCTGATGATCTCCACCGGGCACGGTGTCCTGCCCGTCGTCCAGGCCGACGACCCGACGCGACTCGCCGGCCTCCTCACGCAGTTCCAGCTCGTGGCCGGTCACGAACGCCAGATCGTCGAGGAACGGCGGCGCGAACGCCCGCTCCTGCCTCCCCGGCGGCGCCGGGCCGACGCGCCGCCGCAGACGACGGCACCCTAGGACGTCGATGCCGGAACCCGTGCCCGAGATCTCCGATGACGACTACCGGCGAGTGCTGGCGTTTCGTACCGAGCTTCGCCGCTTCGTACGCTGGAGCGAAGACACCGCGCGCGCGTCCGGGATGACGCCGGCAGTCCACCAGCTGCTGTTGGCCGTCCGGGGCCTCTCCGGGGACCAAGGCCCCACGATCGGTGACGTCGCAGACGTCCTGCTGACCCGCCACCACAGCACGGTCGAACTCGCAGGCCGTGCAGCGGACCAGGGCCTGATCATCCGCACTCGCGGCGACCGCGATCACCGCGAGGTTCGCCTCGAACTCACCACCCTCGGCGCCACCAACCTGGCAGACATCACCCGGCAACATCTCGCGAAGATCGCCACGGTCGCAGGCGCCCTCGAGCAGGTCGCACGACCGAGCCACGAACGCTGACCGACCACCGCCGCCGTGCACCCCGCCGTGGGTGCCCGGCTCGCTGCGCTGGATCACGAGGGCGGTTTGGCCTTCTTGAAACGCCTCCCGTGCATCAGCGCCGCTTCCCGGCGAGCCACAACCGGCACGATCCCGGTGCGGCGAACGGGAGCAGCTCGACGTCGTCCGGGTCGCCGCCGTGGCGGGCCATCGTGCCGCGCGTCAGGCCGAGATGGACTGCGCAGACGACGTCCGGGTGCCTGCTCGCCGCGTCGAGCAGAGGGCAGCGGCGAAGCTCGACCGTCGAAGCGTCCACGTCGGCGACGGGATCGAACCCCAGCTCGGCGAACAGTTCCACCACCCGGCGTCGCCGCGATTCCTCGTCGTCGCCGGGAGGCGCATCGGGGATCGACAGATCGCTGGCCCACTGCTCGCCGGCGGCGCGGCCGTCCGCGGCAGGGTCGGCACTGATGCGGGCCAGTTGCGCCGCGAGGACCGACGTCAACGCCGCGTACTCGCGCACGCGAGGGTCGGGCTCGCTGCGCGCCGCCGCTTCGTACATCGTCGGCGGCCGGCCCCGCCCCGAAGCCGCTCCACGCGTTCGCGTCGCGAGGTCGCGCCCGATCAGCGCCTCGAGATGCTCGCGAACCGTGTTTTCGTGCAGTCCCGTCGCAGACGCCAACTCCGCCGTGCTCGCCGGTCCGCCGTGACGTTGCAGGACCTCCAGGACGCGTGCGCGCGGGACCGTCAATGACGACGTGCCGGCCGCACTCCGAGCCGGCGACGGGCCCATTCGCAGATCACTCGTCACGACCGGAGCGTAGACCACGCCCCCGCCCCCACACCCGAGTTCCACGAACCGGTGCCCGGGCGTCGCCGGACGCCGAAGTCGGCCGGCAGAAGGCACCAAGAGATCTCCGACCGTATTATCACGGTGAGTTCCGTGTTTATTCAGCGTGCTCGCCCGGAGCACCGAAAGGACCAAGCCTCGTGCTCACCAAACGCTCCGCCGTCGTCGTCGCCGCCACCGCTCCTGTTGTTGCCGAGCACGCCGACGCGATCACGAAGTGCTTCTACCCCAAGCTCTTCGCGGCTGACCCCGAGTTGCTGCGCGTCTTCAACACCGCTCATCAGGCCACCGGCGAGCAGCCCAAGGCCCTGGCGGCGTCGGTCGTCGCCTACGCCGTTCACCTCCTGGACCCGGAAGCTCGAGACCTCCGGCCGATGCTCGACCGCATCGCCCACCGGCACGTGAGCCTCGGGATCCGGCCCGATCAGTACCCGATCGTCGGGCGATACCTCCTCGAGGCCGTCGCCGAAGTCCTCGGGGAGGCTGTCACTGCGGAGGTCGCCGCCGCCTGGGACGAGGTCTACTGGCTGTTTGCGCTGGAGCTCATCACCGCCGAGACCCGCCTCTACGCCCAGGCCGACGCCGACCCTGGGAGTCCCTGGATGCGGTGGGTCGTCACCGAGCGCATCGACGAGACCGACGACGTCATGACCCTGCGCCTGGTGCCCGAGGACGGCAGCGCACCGCGCCCGGTGAAGGCCGGGCAGTACCTCTCGGTGGCCGTCGATCTGCCGACTGGTGGGCGCCAGGCCCGCCAGTACTCGGTCTCCTCCGCCGACACCGACGCGTTGCAGATCACGATCAAGCGCATCGATCCCGACGGCGACGCTCCCGCCGGCTGCGTCTCCAGCCACCTGCACAGGCACACCCGCGCCGATTCGGTGCTCGAGCTTGGACCCGTCGCCGGAGACGTGACCCTGCTCCCCGGCGACGGCCCCGTAGCCCTGATCAGCGCTGGCATCGGCATCACGCCGATCCTCGCGATGCTCGAATCGCTGGCCGACGAAGCAACCGACCGACGCATCGTCGTAGCCCACGCCGACCGCAATCCCGCCACGCACGCGCTGCGCGCGGCACACGCCAAAGCCGCACGGCGCCTGTCCAACGCGACCCTGCACACGTGGTACGAGCAGGACCGCGACGACGACGCCCTACCTGGGCGCATGGACCTGGGGGACGTCGAGATCGATCCGGGGTCGATCGCCTATATCTGCGGCCCGTTGCCTTTCATGCGTGGGGTGCGACTGCAGCTCCTGCGGGCGGGAGTCCAGTCCGAGCGCATCTTCTACGAGGTCTTCGGCCCGGACGTGTGGGCCGGCGACGAAGACACGACGGTCGCCACGCACGCCGTCTCGTAGAACCGTGTGGCGGCGCATGGCCCGAAGGCCGAGCCGGGGGAACGATGGCGTGAACCGCCACGCCCTCCGGGCAGGCTCGATCGTCCCTAGGCCTGGTGATCTGCTCGGCCGGGGCGGCGTGGTGTTCTCACGGGCTCGGATGAGTCGGCGTACGTTGAGGAGATGAAGACCTGGGATATCAACGCGCTCGAAGGATTTCCCGGGCCTCCGCGCGTCCTGTCGACAACGGACGAGACCCGGGCGATCGTGCTTGGTCTCGACGAGGACCAGGTGATGGCCGAGCATCAGGTGCACGAACGGGCGTGGATCGTCGTGATCTCCGGTCACGTGCGGGTCACCGACGACGCGGGCACACGCGTCGATGCGTCCTCGGGCTTCACGTTCGAGCTCGAGCCCAACGAACGCCACTCGGTGCTCGCGACGACCGACGCACGACTGTTGCTGCTGCTGGCCCCGTGGCCCGGGGCCGGCCACCCCAGAGAAGCGACGCGGATGACGCGTTCACCGGCCCAGCGGGACGTTCCCTTGCGCGCCGGACCGCTCCCTCGAGAGTCTCGGGGACCGGTTGATGCACGTGTCTCCGGTCTCACACCCGCACAGAAGGCCGAAGACCGCTGGGCCACCGACGGGGGACGCCTCCTGCAGCGCGGCGGCGAGCATCCCCGCACCACGCCCTGAGCATCGGAGATCGCCGGCACCGGGCAGGTCGAGCGCAACGCGGGGGCCGGCGCCGCCTTTGGGCCGTGCTCGACAGGACGGCCCCTCACCTGGTGCTGCGGGACCCACTCGGACCTGCGGAGCTCCTCGACGAGCAGGTCATGCGGGCTGCGTGCTGTCGAGTGGCAGGACGGCCGAGACGCAGATCGCGAGCGCGGTCGCAGCCCTGTGCTGCATCGTCGAGGGCGCGCCGCACGACGCGCAGGACGCCGTCGATCTCGTGATCGCTCGGGATCCCCGGACCGCGGTCGGAGATGTGCTCCGGCGTCTGGCGCACGGAGGCGAGGGTGGCACCGAGCACGTCAAGCGTCGCGGCGAGGCACTCGGGCGCATCGTGGTGGCCCATCGCTCCTGCCTCGAGGCGCTTGTGCCGGCCGCCATCAGGTCGTAGGCGCTCTCGAGGAGCATGTCGGGCGGTGCGCCGCCGACTGAGCCAGGAGCGCGCGAAAGTGGCGTGCCCATCTCGCGAGTCTCGGGCAGCCACCACACGAGGGCTATGGGTGGGCCCCGCCATCTCGCATCGCGACGAGCACCTCGGCACGGTGCCCTGGAACTGACGATCGCGACGTTGGCTCCGCGGGAGCTCGTCGATGAGCGCCGGTGCACCCAGATGGGGGGAAACGGCCATGGTTTCGCTCGTCCTCACGACGACGCTGTGGTCATGAGTACTGACCACTCACGCCGGGCCTTGGGGGCGCCGTCACGCTGGGCGCGCCCCGACAAGGGGAACCCCCGAAGGCGCAAAGAGGCCCGAACGCCCACTCGCAATCCCCTGACGTCGCTCTATGGCGACGAGGAACGTGAGCCGTGCCTGTGACGTTGATCGCAAGCCGGCGGGCATCCCGCAGCGCCATCGGGCGCCAGCGAGTCCCGCCTACCGATCGGCTGCACGGACAGATACCGAGGATGTCAGGCGGCTCGTGCGGGCACTTCGACAATCGCGGACCGCAGGGGCGCGAGAGCGCTGCCGATCGCGGTGATGCTGTCTCCATCGACGCCGAGTTCTTGCAGCGTCGTGACGAGGTGCCCGACGACGGCGTCAAATGCGGCGTCCGTGATTCCGAGGCCAGCGTGGGCACGGTCCATCGCACGGCCCACGTATTCGCTTCCGCTGCCGCGCAGGGTGACGGTCAGAAATTGGCGTTGGTGCCGCTTGAGCTGCTGGCGGTCGATGTTCTCGAAGTACGGAGCGAGGGTCGGGTCTGCCCAGACGAGTTCGTAGAACCGCTCGACAGCGGCGTCGACGGCCGGCGCACCACCGATGCGGTCATACAACGTGGACTCGGAGTTCATCGTGATGTCCTGAGGGTCGGGAAGGTCTCCGATCCACGGTAGGCCCCGAGCTCACGCCCGCCGCTTGGCCTCGCGGCGCGCGTTCAGGCCAAGCGCGTGCCGTCAGGGCCTTGGACGACGGGCCCAGCGACGTAGGCCCATCTGTGATGCTCCAGGCCGGTCTCGAACCGCCCTTCGGTCTCGACGCGTGGATCTCCACGTCCTCCTCCTGCGTGGGCGTCCCGCGGCCGAACGCCACCATTCGTCCGTGTCTTCCCTCCGGCTCCCGCGCCACCGGGACCGGGGTACGACGGAAGCGAGTCATTCCGCGACCCGCATCCGCGCGAGCTCCAGCCACCGCCACACGCCGGCCCCCTCGCCGCCGACAGGCGATGACCCTGGACCGGGGCCGTGGACTGCGGCAGACCCGAAGGGCACGGTCCCCGAACCCCGTCATGTGCTCGGAAGAGCGGGCCACGCCCGACGTCGAGGGCCCTGCGCTGCGCTCCGTGGCCGGGCACCACGCCGGCTCAGGACTTCCAGCGCGACGGCTTGCCGGTGTCGGGCGTCGGACCCTCCGAATCGCCGGTCGCCCAGGGAGGCCGGCCCCACCCAGGCGGGGCCACGGCGTCGCCGCCCACCGCGTCCGGGTAGCCGATCCCGGCGAGGTGCAGGCCCTGCGGCGGCAGGGTCATCCCGGCCTCCGGCCGCTCCGCCCCCTGCAGCAGGCGAAGGAAGTCGTCGAGGCTCCGGCGACCCCCGGCGACCTCCAGCATCGTGCCGACGAGGATCCGGTTCATGTGGCGCATGAAGGCGTCCCCCTGGATCCACAGCTCGAGCCACTCGCCGCGGCGGACCCACGCCGCCTCGCGGATGCGCCGGCGGAACAGGACGTGCTGGGTCTCCGTCGGCGTGAAGGCCGTGAAGTCGTGCGTCCCGACCACGGCGTCGGCGCAGGCGTGCAGCAGCGCCTCGTCGAGCCGGTACGGCCACCACAGCGCGTGGCGGCCGCCGAACGGCGACGGCCGCCGCCGCGTGAAGAGCCGGAAGCAGTACGTCCGGCTGGTCGCCATCCGCCGGGCGTCGAACGGCACGTCGAGCACGAGCGCCGAGCGCACCGCGACGTCGTCGGGCAGGACGGCGTTCAGCCCGTAGAGGTCCGGGGCCTCGCCCTCGTAGGACGCGACCTGGGCGACCGCATGGACGCCGCGGTCCGTCCGCCCCGCGACCGTCAGGGCCGTGGGCGTCCTCAGGATCGTGCCGAGCGCCCGGGCGAGCTCCCCGTGTACCGAGCGCTTCGACGGCTGGTCGGCCCAGCCCCACAGGTCGGTCCCGTCGTACTCGATCTCCAGACGTACCGTGCTCACCGGGCGACCATCCTGCCGGACCGGGCGCGACGGCGCGGTGCGGCCCCGGGAACGACGACGGCCGCCCCGGAGGGCGGCCGTGTCGGGCGGGCGGAGCCGTGCTCCGCCGTTCGGTGCGCCGCCGGGGCGACGCGAAGAGCTCTAGACGAGCTCGATGAGGACCATCTCGGTCGCGTCGCTCTTCCGCGGCCCGAGCTTCAGGATGCGGGTGTAGCCGCCCGGACGCTCCGCGTAGCGCGGGGCGATGTCCTCGATGAGCTTGTAGGCCGAGAACTTGTCCTGGCCGAGCTTCTTGAGGACCTGACGACGCGCGTGCAGGTCGCCGCCCTTCGAGAGCGTGATGAGCTGCTCGATCTCGGGCTTCAGCGCCTTGGCCTTGGCCTCGGTCGTCTTGATCCGCTCGTGCTCGATGACCTCCTTGCAGAGGTTGCGGAGCAGGGCCTTGCGGTGCGCGCTGTCGCGGCTGAGCTTGTGGCGGTTCTTCTGGTGGCGCATCGGTTCAGATCTTTCGTACGGGCTCGCCGGCGGGGCCGGGACTACTCGTCGCGGAGGCCGTAGCCCCGCGCCGCGAGGGTCTCGACGACCTCGTCGATGGACTTCTTCCCGAAGTTCGGGATGGCGGCGAGCTCGGCCTCGGTCTTCGAGGTCAGGTCGCCAACGGTCTGGATTCCAGCCCGCTTGAGGCAGTTGTAGGAGCGGACGCCGAGCTCGAGCTCCTCGATCATCATCTCGTCCGTCGGGTCGCCGTAGCCGTGGTCGCCGACCAGGCCGTCCTCCAGCTCGCCGCCGACCGAGGCGCGGAGCTCCTCGACGCGATCCGGGTCCGTGAAGACCGCGAGCTGCTGGATGAGGATCTCGGAGGCCTCGCGCAGGGCCTCGCCCGGCTCGAGCGAGCCGTCGGTCTCGATGTCCAGCGTGAGCTGGTCGAAGTCGGTGCGCTGGCCGACGCGGGCCGGCTCGACGCGGTAGGCGACGCGCCGGATCGGCGAGAAGATCGAGTCGATCGGGATGACGCCGATCGGCTGGTCCGCCGTCTTGTTCTCGTCGGCGGAGCGGTACCCGCGGCCCTGGCCGATGGTCAGGTAGACCTCGAGCTTGGTGCCGGCCTCGAGGGTCGCGATGTGCGCCTCGGGGTTCAGGATCTCGACGCCCGCGGGCAGGTCGATGTCCTTGGCGGTGATCTCGCCGGGGCCCTCGGCCACGAGCGGGGCCTCGACCTCGGTCGCGTCGGAGTGCATCCGGCAGACGAGCGTCTTGAGGTTCAGGACGATGTCCGTGACGTCCTCGGCGACGCCCTCGAGCGTCGTGAACTCGTGCGCGACGCCCTCGATGCGGACGTTCGTGACGGCCGCGCCGGAGAGGAAGCTCAGCAGCACGCGACGGAGCGAGTTGCCGAACGTGTAGCCGAAGCCGCGCTCGAGGGGCTCGATGGTGAACGTGCCGCGGTTGTCCTCGACGGACTCGCGGGTGATTCGAGGGGTCTGGTAGTCGAGCATCAAGGTCCTTGCTTCGTCGGAAGACGCGCGGGCGGGGGGCGGGTCCGATCGCGGTGCAGCGCGCTGTTGGGGCGTCGACTCCCCCGTGTCGCGCGCTGCTGGGTGCTGCTGGTCCTGCGCCGGGGAGCGGAGCGGAAGGCTCCGCGTCCCCGTCAGCGGCGACGAGGGCGTCGCACGCGGTGCCGTCCGATGACCGGACCCCGGAGGAGGTCGGTCGGCGGGCGGCGGGAGCTGCTGCTAGACGCGGCGCCGCTTCTTGGGGCGGCAGCCGTTGTGGGCCTGGGGCGTCACGTCGCGGACGGTCGTGATCTCCAGACCTGCGGCCTGCAGGGAGCGGATCGCGGTGTCGCGACCGGAGCCGGGGCCCTTCACGAAGACCTCGACCTTCTCCAGGCCCTGCTCGATGCCCTTGCGGGCAGCCGAGTCAGCGGTGACCTGGGCGGCGAACGGCGTCGACTTGCGCGAGCCCTTGAACCCGGCGCCGCCGGCGGACTCCCACGCGATGACGTTCCCCTCCTTGTCGGTCAGGGAGACGATCGTGTTGTTGAAGCTCGTCTTGATGTGAGCCTGGCCGACCGGGATGTTCTTCTTGGGCTTGCGGCGGCCGCGCGCGGGGCGCTTGGGTGCGGGCATGAGTCTCTAAACGTCCCTTGTTACTTCTTGCCGGGCTTCTTCTTGCCGGCCGTCGGCATGCGCTTGGGGCCCTTGCGGGTCCGCGCGTTGGTCTTCGTCTTCTGTCCGCGGACGGGCAGGTTGCGGCGGTGACGGAGGCCGCGGTAGCAGCCGATCTCCATCAGGCGCTTGACGGACTGGTTCCGCTCACGACGGAGATCGCCTTCGACGACGACCTCGTTGTCGATGTGCTCGCGGAGCTTCGAGACCTGGTCCTCGGTCAGATCACGGACCTTGGTGTCGCGATCGATGCCCGTGGCGGACAGGATGTCGTTGGCGCCCGAACGGCCGATGCCGTAGATGTAGGTGAGGCCAATCTCGATCCGCTTGTTCAGCGGGATGTTGATGCCGGAGATGCGTGCCATGACTAGCCCTGCCGCTGCTTGTGGCGGGGGTTGGAACAAATCACGAGGACAGCGCCGTTGCGGCGGATGACCTTGCACTTCTCGCACATCGGCTTGACCGACGGTCGTACCTTCATGGTCCTCTTTCTCGGCTCGCTATTCAGTGGCCTGGCTCTGATGGTCGCAAGACCCTCGCTACCAGCCACTGAGGCATGTGACGCCAGGGAGGCGTGACACGCGCAGACTCGGCACGCTACCAGACATCACCCCGGGCACGTCGAACGGCACCCGAGCGGATCGCTGACAGTAGCAGTCCTCCGGGGGAAAGGCCTCTCCCCCTCCCCTCCCCTACCGTACTGCGGCGCGTCCGGCCGCGCGGTCCGCGTGGCCGGCGGGTCCCGCCCCGTGGCCGGGGTCCGGGCCGGCGGCGGGGACGCGGTCAGGGCCAGCGCCCGGACCCGCCCCACGGCGTCAGGACGCGGGGACCGTGCTCCGTGATGGCCACGGTGACCTCCGCGTGCGTCGCGCGGGCCCCGTCCACCGTGAACACCGACCACCCGTCGGGCGACAGGCGGATCGCCGGGCGGCCGAGGGTGAGCATCGGCTCCACGGCGATCACCAGGCCCGGGCGCAGGTGGATGCCCTGCCCGGGCCGCCCGACGTTGGGGACCTGCGGCTCTTCGTGCAGCCGACGGCCGACGCCGTGGCCGATCAGCGACGGGAAGACCCCCACGCCCTCCCGAGCCGCGCGTCCCTGGACCGCGGCCCCGACGTCGCCCACCATGTTGCCGGGCCGGCAGGCCGCGACCGCGTCGGCCAAGGCCGACTCGCCGACCGCCACGAGGTGGAGATCCTCCTCTGCGGCCTCCCCCACGACGAACGTGCGGGCGGCGTCGGTCACCCAGCCGTCGAGCGTGACTCCGACGTCCAGCGACACCACGTCCCCGTCGGCCAGCGGCCGCGGACCCGGGATGCCGTGCACGACGAGGTCGTTCGGCGACGCGCAGATCGAGCCGGGGAAGCCTCGGTACCCGAGGAACGACGGGACGCCGCCGCCCGCCCGGATGCGCTCGCGGGCGAACGCGTCGAGATCGTTCGTGGTGACCCCCACCGCCACGACGTCGGCGAGCGCGTCGAGCACGCCCGCCAGCACGGCGCCGGAGGCCGCCATGGCGTCGACCTCGGCGGGGTCCTTCAGGCGGGGGGTCCCCATGGCCGCAGGGACCCCGCCGCGAGGCGGGTGCCTAGATCGCGTCCTCGAGCCGGAGCGTGGAGATCGTCTTGCGCAGGTGCGCCTCGACCTCGGCCGCCGGCGCGGAGCCGTCGAAGCGGTGGAGCAGGCCCTGGGCCTCGTAGAACGCGACCAGCGGCTCGGTCTGCTCGTGGTAGACGGCGAGGCGCTTGCGGATGGTGTCCGGCTTGTCGTCGTCGCGCTGGATCAGGTCCGAGCCGTCGTCGTCGTCCTTGCCCTCCACCTTGGGCGGGTCGTGCTCGAGGTGGTAGATCCGGCCCGAGGCGGACACGCGGCGGCCGGAGAGCCGGCGGACGATGTCCTCGTCGGGCACGTCGATCAGCAGCACGCCGCTGATGTCGCGGCCGAGCTCGCCGAGCGCCTCGCCCAGGGCCTCGCCCTGGGCGACGTTGCGGGGGAAGCCGTCGAGGACGAAGCCCTCGCGGGCCTCCTCCGAGCGCACGCGCTCGAGGATCAGGCCGATGACGAGCTCGTCGGGCACCAGGTCGCCGGCGTCCATGAACGCCTTCGCCTGCTTGCCGAGGTCCGAGCCCTCCTTGACGGCGGCGCGCAGGATGTTGCCGGTGACGATGTACTCGAGCGTCTCCTTCGACGTCAGACGCTCGCCCTGCGTGCCCTTGCCGGCGCCCGGGGGGCCCAGGAGGATCAGGTTCAGCTCAGCCATCGGTTCGTCCTTCGTGGAGGTCGGTCGGGCGGGGGTGCGCGGGCATCACTTGAGGAAGCCCTCGTAGTTGCGCATCATCAGCTGGGCCTCGAGCTGCTTCACCGTGTCGAGCGCGACGCCCACGACGATCAGGATCGACGTGCCGCCGAACGCGAAGCCCTGGGTCGCGGACCCGAACGCCTTGCTGAAGAGGATCGTCGGGATCGCCGCCACGAGCGCGAGGTAGATGGCGCCCGGGAACGTCAGGCGGGCCAGCACGCGGTCCAGGAACTCGGCCGTGGGCCGGCCCGGGCGCACGCCCGGGATGAAGCCGCCGTACTTCTTCAGGTTGTCGGCCTGCTCCACCGGGTTGAACGTGACCGCGGTGTAGAAGTACGTGAACAGGAGGATGAAGACGGACTCCGCCGCGATGTAGCCCCAGGTGCCGGGCAGCAGCGCGTTCTGGATCGCGTTGTCCTGCGACCCGGAGATGACCTGGGCGATCGTCGGCGGGATCGAGAGGATCGAGGCCGCGAAGATGACCGGGATCACGTTGGCCATGTTGACCTTCAGCGGCAGGTAGGTCTGCCCGCCGCCGCTCATGCGACGGCCGATGACCCGCTTGGCGTACTGGATCGGGATCCGCCGCTGGCCCTCCTGCACGAAGACGACGGCCGAGATGACGGCGAGGATGATCACCGGCAGCAGGACCTTGAAGACCGGGTCGCCGCTGTTCCACCAGGCACTGATCCCGCCCGGGAGACCGGACACGATCGACGCGAAGATCATCAGCGACATGCCGTTGCCGACGCCGCGCTGCGTGATCAGCTCACCGAGCCACATGACGATCATGGCTCCGCCGGTCAGCGAGGCCGCGATCAGCACGAGCTTGGCGATGTTGAAGTTCTCGATGAGGTCCGGGCCGCCCGTCTCGATGCTGCGGAACAGCGTGACGTACGCGAAGGACTGGCCGAGGGCCAGGAAGACCGTCAGGTAGCGCGTGTACTGGGTGATGCGCTGCTGGCCGATCTCGCCTTCCTGCTTGAGCTTCTCGAGCGCCGGGACGACGACCTGCAGGAGCTGCAGGACGATCGACGCCGTGATGAACGGCATGATGCCGAGCGCGAAGATCGCGATCTGGCTCAGGGCGCCGCCGGAGAAGACGTTCAGCAGCTGGAGGGCGCCGGCCTGGAACTGCTCGGCGTTCTGCAGCTCCTCGACGCCCGCCCGGGACACGCCTGGGACCGGGATCTGCGCGCCGATGCGGTACAGCGCGAGAAGGAACAGCGTGATGCCGAGCTTCTTGCGGATCTCCGGAACGGTGAGCGCGCCGGTAAGGATGCGGATCATCGGGCTCGCAGTGGGAAGTGGGGCGGGGCGGAGAGCGACACGCGGTGGAACGGACGGCGCGGGCCAGAGGGCCCGCGCGGGGTGCTGCTGATCCTACGGGGCCGCGGCGCGAAACGCCTCGGCCCCGGGTTGCGGGGGGTCGCCACGACGGCGACCCCCCTGACCGGTGCGACTCAGGCGTCGACGACGACCGCGGTACCACCCGCGGCCTCGATCGCCGCACGGGCGCTCTTGCTGAAGCCGTGCGCGTGGATCGTCAGCGCGACCGAGATCTCGCCACGGGCGAGGATCTTGACCGGGACGTCCTTGCGCTGGCCGAGGCCCTTGGCCTTCAGGGCCTCGAGCGTGACCTCGTCGCCCGCGGCGAAGCGGTCGGCGATGTCGTCCAGGTTCACCGGCTGCGTCTCCGTGCGGAAGCGCTCGAACGGCATGGACGTCTTCTTGTTCGGACCGCGCAGCTTGCGCAGCCGCGACTGGATCGGCGTCTGGCCGCCCTCGAACCGCGTGCGGTCCTTGGAGCCGGAACGCGAACCGGCGCCCTTGTGGCCACGGCCGGACGTCTTGCCCATGCCGCTGCCGTGGCCGCGGCCGACGCGCTTGCGCGCCTTCCGGCTGCCCGGCGCGGGCTGCAGGTTGTGCAGCCCGACGATCTCGGTGCTCTCGGGGCTCATGCCGACTCCTCCTCGATGCGGACGAGGTGCCGGACCGCGTGCAGCGCGCCGCGCGCCTGCGGAGTGTCCTGCACCTCGACGGTGTGCCCGATGCGGCGCAGACCCAGGGTCCGCAGCGTGTCGCGCTGCGCCTGGTTGCTGCCGATCTTGGACTTGAACTGCGTGGCCTTGATGGTGCTCACGCGGTCACCTCCTCTGCGGGGGCGTCCTCGGTGACCTCGACCTCGACCGGACGGTCGGCCAGGCCGAGCACGTCCTTGATCTGCAGGCCGCGGAGCTCCGCGACCTCGCGCGGGGTGCGCAGCTGCTGCAGACCCTCGACCGTCGCCTTCACGAGGTTGATGGGGTTCTGCGAGCCGAGGCTCTTTGTCAGGACGTCCTGGAGGCCGGCGAGCTCGACCACGGCGCGGACGCCGCCGCCGGCGATGACGCCGGTACCCGGCGAGGCCGGCTTCAGGAGCACCTGGCCGGAGCCGAAGCGCCCGATCACGGGGTGCGTGATCGTGGTGTTGTGCTTGGGAACGCGGAAGAGGTCCTTCTTCGCGCGCTCCACGGCCTTCTGGATGGCCAGCGGGACCTCGTTGGCCTTGCCGTAGCCGATGCCGACGACGGAGTTCTCGTCGCCGACGACGACCAGGGCGGTGAAGGAGAAGCGGCGGCCACCCTTCACCACCTTGGCGACGCGGTTGATTTCCACGACCCGCTCCTGGAGATCCAGGCCGACGGGGCTGACAGTGCGATCGATCGTCATGGGTTCAGTGGCTCCTAGACGGTGAGCCCGCCCTCGCGGACCGCTTCAGCGAACGCCTTGACGCGCCCGTGGTACTGGTAACCGCCACGGTCGAACACGACCGTGTCGATGCCCGCGGCCTTGGTGCGCTCGGCGAGCGCCTTGCCCAGGGCAGCGGCCTGGTCGGCCTTGTTGAGACCCTGGAACTCGTCCTCGGTCCAGCTGACCGACGCCAGCGTGTGACCGCTGCCGTCGTTGGCCAGGTCGTCGATGACCTGGGCGAAGATGCCCTTGTTGCTGCGGAACACGGCGATGCGCGGCCGCTCGGCGGTGCCGGAGACCTTCGCTCGCACGCGGCGACGGCGCTTGAGCCGACGCGCTTCCTTGGTGACGACGCTCATGCGCGCTTACCGACCTTCCGGACGACGTACTCGCCCTCGTAACGGATGCCCTTGCCCTTGTAGGGCTCCGGCGGCCGCTTCTTGCGGATCTTGGCCGCGGTCTCGCCGACGAGCTGCTTGTCGGTGCCCTTGACGACGATGCGCGTGGGCTGCGGGACCTCGAACTCGATGCCCTCGGGGGCGTCGACCGAGACGGGATGGGAGAAGCCCAGCGCCAGGTCGAGCGTGGAGCCCTTGAGCGACGCGCGGTAGCCGACGCCCTGGATCTCCAGGGTCTTGCTGAAGCCGTCGGTGACGCCCTCGACCATGTTGGCGATCAGGGAGCGGCTCAGGCCGTGCAGGGCCCGGTGCGGGCCACGGTCGGTCGGGCGCGTCACGACGATCTCGGCACCCTCCTGGGTGACCGTGATGTCGCGGTGGATCTGCTCGGCGAGCTGACCCTTGGGACCCTTGACCGTGACGGTCCCGGGCTGGATGGTGATGTCGACGCCGGAGGGAACCGGGATCGGCTTGCGTCCAATGCGGCTCATGCGATTACCACACCTCGGCCCAGACCTCGCCACCGACGCCGGCCTTCTTGGCGTCGTGACCGGTCTTGATGCCGCTCGAAGTCGAAACGATCATGGTCCCGAGGCCGCCGAGCGACTTCGGGATCTGGCCGGCGCCCACGAAGTGGCGCTGGCCCGGACGAGAGATGCGACGCAGGCCGGTGATGGCCGAGCGACGATCGTTCGTGTACTTCAGCGTGATCGTCAGCAGCTCGCCCGGGTGCTCCGTGGCGGGCGCGGTGCTGAAGTCGGCGATGTAGCCCTGCTCCTTGAGGATGCGGGCGATCTCGCGCTTGCTGCCCGAGGAGGGCAGGACCACCGTGCGGTGTGCGGCGGTGATGGCGTTGCGGATCCGCGTGAGCAGGTCCGCGATGGGATCAGTCGTCGACATGCGTTACCAGCTGCTCTTCGTCATGCCGGGGATGTAGCCCTTGTGGGCGTGCTCCCGGAGGCAGATCCGGCAGATGCCGAACTTCTTGTAGACCGAGCGCGAGCGGCCGCAGCTGCGGCAGCGCGTGTACTCGCGGGACTGGTACTTCTGGGGGCGCGCCTGGCGGACGCGCTGAGAGGTCTTCGCCATGGGTCAGCTCCCCTGGGTGGTGGACGGATCGATCGCGGCGGGGGCGCCGGCGGGGCGCTTCCCCTCGCGGGAGAACGGGAAGCCCAGCTCGACGAGCAGGCCGAACGCCTCGCCGTCGGTGGGAGCCGACGTCGTGATGGTGATGTCGAGGCCGCGGATCTGGTCGATCGCGTCGTAGTCGATCTCGGGGAAGATGATCTGCTCGCGCACGCCCAGGGAGTAGTTGCCCCGGCCGTCGAAGCTCGTCGTCTTCAGGCCCCGGAAGTCACGGACGCGCGGGAGCGCGATCGCGACGAGGCGCTCGACGAACTCGTACATCCGCTCGCCGCGCAGCGTCACCGCCGCACCGACCGGCATGCCGTCGCGCAGCTTGAAGCCGGCGATCGACTTGCGGGCGCGGCGCACGTTGGGCTGCTGTCCGGCGATCGCGGCGAGCTGCTCCACAGCCGCCGCGAACTGCTTGTTGTCCTGCTTCGCCTCGCCGAGACCCATGTTCAGGGTCACCTTCTCGAGATGCGGAACCTGCATCACAGAGGTGTAGTCGCCGGCCTCGAAGAGGCGGGGACGGATCTCGTCGAGGTAGCGCGTCTTCAGTCGCGCGGTCGTGGTCGCACTCATGCGTACTACCTCAGTCGATCTGCTGGCCGGACCGCTTGGCGACGCGCACTGCGCGACCGTCCTCGGTCCGGGTGACGCCCACGCGGGTGGGCTGGTTGGTCTTGGGGTCGACGAGCATGACGTTCGAGACGTGGATCGGACCCTCCTGCTCGACGACGCCGCCCTGGGAGGCGGGGCTGCCGGGCAGCGCGGACGGGTTCGGACGCTGGTGCCGCTTGACGATGTTCACGCCCTCGACGACCACGCGCTCACGCGCGGGGTCGACGCTGAGGACGGTCCCCGTGCGGCCACGGTCCTTGCCGCTGATCACGACGACGCTGTCGTCGCGACGGATGCGGAGCGACATGCTAGAGCACCTCCGGCGCGAGGGACACGATCTTCATGAACGAGCGGTCGCGCAGCTCGCGCGCGACCGGCCCGAAGATGCGGGTGCCCCGCGGGTTGTTGTTCGCGTCGATGATGACCGCCGCGTTCTCGTCGAAGGCGATGTACGTGCCGTCCTCGCGGCCGAACTCCTTGCGGGTCCGGACGACGACGGCCTTGACGACCTCGCCCTTCTTGACGGTGCCGTTCGGCGTCGCGGCCTTCACGGTCGCCGTGATCGTGTCGCCCACCCGGGCGTAGCGCCGGCGGGAGCCGCCGTGCACGCGGATGGTGAGGATCTCGCGGGCGCCGGTGTTGTCGGCGACCTTGAGTCGGGACTCGTTCTGGATCACTTGGCACGCTCCACGATCTCGGCGAGCGTCCAACGCTTCGTGCGCGAGAGCGGGCGGGACGACTCGATGCGGACGACGTCGCCCTCACCGGCATCGTTCTGCTCGTCGTGCGCGTACAGCTTCGTCGTGTGACGCACGATCTTCTTGTACTTCGGGTGCCGCTTGGAGTGGTCGATCCGCACGGCGAGCGTCTTGTCGCCCTTCGCGGAGACGACGACGCCCTGGCGGACCTGCAGACGACCGGGCACGTGCTCGGGCGTCGGGGTGCCACGATCGGTGCCGGCCTCGGCGCCGAGCTTCGCGGCCTTCTTCTCCCGCTCCTGCAGGCGACGGCGACGACGGGCGACGGCCTTCTGCTTGCGCAGCGCCTTCCGCTCCTCGGCCTTCTCCTCGATGGACTTCGGCGCGCCTGCCGCGGTCCCCGAGCGCTGGCGGTGCCAGGCGCGCTTCTGGACGGGCGACAGCGACGGGTCGGGACCCACGGGCTCCGCGGGGGCAGCCTCGGTCTGAACGCCGTCGGTCGGCTCTTCGGTGATGTTCTCGGTGTTCTCGTCAGCCATGGGGCTCAGCCGTTCTCAACGTCGATACCGCGCTGGCGGGCGATGGTGATCGCCCGGGCCAGCTCGCGGCGCGTGCTGCGCAGCGTGGCGGTGTTCTCGAGCTCGCCGGTCGCCTGCTGGAAGCGCAGACCGAAGAGCTCCTTCCGGAAGGTGGCGATCTGGTCGACGATCTTCTGATCGTCGAGGTCACGCAGCTCCTGCGTACGCATCAGTCGTCCTCCGCCGTGACGAACTTGGTCCGCACGGGCAGCTTGTGCGCCGCCAGGCGGATGGCCTCACGGGCCAGATCCTCCGGCACGCCGGAGATCTCGAACATGACCCGGCCCGGCTTGACGACCGCGACCCAGCCCTCGGGCGAGCCCTTGCCGGAACCCATGCGGGTCTCGGCCGGCTTCTTCGTGACGGACTTGTCCGGGAAGATGTTGATCCAGACCTTGCCGCCACGCTTCATCTTGCGGTTCATGGCGATACGGGCCGCCTCGATCTGGCGGTTGGTGATCCAACCGGCCTCGAGGGTCTTCAGCCCGTACTCACCGAACTGCACGGAGTTCTGGCCACGCGACAGGCCGCGCTTGCGGCCACGGTGGACCTTGCGGTGCTTGGTGCGCTTCGGGGACAGCATCAGCGGCCTCCCTGCGGGCCACGCCCGCGCCCACCGGCGCCGCCCGGACCACCCGGGCCGCCCGGACGGCCACCACGGCCACCCGGAGCGCCGCCGCCGCGACCGCCGCGGTCGCCGCCGCCGAAGCCGCCGCGTCCGCCGCCGTCACGACCGCCACGTCCGCCGCCGCGACCGCGGTCCTGCGTCGAGGGGCCGTCGATGTCGGTGAGGTCGGAGCCGCCGTAGCCCTCCGGCATGATCTCGCCCTTGTTGACCCAGACCTTCACGCCGATGCGGCCGAACGTCGTCTTGGCCTCGTAGAAGCCGTAGTCGATGTCCGCACGCATGGTGTGCAGCGGCACACGGCCGTCCTGGTAGGACTCCGTGTTGCTCATCTCGCGACCGCCGAGGCGGCCGGAGACCTGGATCTTGCAGCCCTTGGCGCCCGAGCGCATGGCGCTCGTGAGGGCGCGCTTCATCGCGCGGCGGAACGCCACGCGGTTCTGCAGCTGCTCCGCGACGGACTGCGCGACGAGCTTGGCGTCGAGCTCCGGCCGGCGGACCTCGAGGATGTTGACCTTCACCTGCTTCTTGGTGATGCGGTGCAGATCCTTCCGCAGCGCATCGACCTCGACGCCGGACTTGCCGATGACGACGCCGGGACGAGCCGTCCGGATGGACACCTCGACCTCGTTCTTGTTCTTCTTGATCGCGATGTCGGAGAGGCCGGCGTGCGCCAGCTTGCCCTCGATGTGATCACGGATCTGCCGGTCCTCGTGGAGGAAATCGGCGGTGTTGTGCGCGCTGAACCAGTGGGACTTCCAGTCGTGGATGTACCCCACGCGCATCGACTCGGGATGGACCTTCTGTCCCATCAGCCTTGCTCCTTCGGCGTGAGCGACACGGTCAGGTGACTGGTGCGCTTGTTGATCCGGTACGCCCGGCCCTGCGCCCGCGGCTGGAACCGCTTGAGCGTCGGGCCGTCATCGGCGGTGATGCTCTTGATCACGAGGTCGTCACCGACGAGCTCGTGGTTGTTCTCCGCGTTCGCGATCGCGGACTCGAGCACCTTGCTCCAGTCCTGCGCGGCGGAGCGCGTGCTGTGCTGCAGGATCGCGCGGGCCGTGTTGACGTCCTTGCCGCGGACCAGGTCGGCGATCAGACGCGCCTTGCGGGGCGTCGTGCGCACGTACTTGGCGACCGCGCGGACGACCGGAGCCTCGCCGACGGGCTGGCTGCGCCGCGCCCGGCGGGCGTCGGCGCGAGCGCCGCCGCGGACCTGGGTGACGGGAGTCCCGCCCACCCCGTGGCTGTGCTCGTGGTCGTGATCGTCGTGGCTGTGGCCGTGGTCCTCGGACGCGTCGTCCTCGGCCTCGTCGGCATCGACGTCCGCAGCCTCCGCCGTCACGCTCTCCGGCGCGTCGGTGGCAGCTTCCTCAGCCTTCGGCGTCGTCTCCTCGACCTCGGGGGTCTCGGGCGTCACCTGGGCCTGCGGCTCGTCGTTGGTGTCGTTCTGGGGGGTCTCGTCAGCCATTGCTCATCGCCTCTTGGCGGTGTCGCCGTGACCGCGGTAGGTCCGCGTGGGCGCGAACTCGCCCAGCTTGTGACCGACCATCGACTCCGAGACGAAGACCGGAACGTGCTTCCGGCCGTCGTGCACGGCGATCGTGTGGCCGACGAACTCCGGGAAGATCGTCGAAGCCCGCGACCAGGTCTTGATCAGCTTCTTGTCGTTGGAGGCGTTCATGGTCTCGATGCGCGTCATCAGACGCTCCTCGACCCACGGCCCCTTCTTGCTCGAGCGACTCACGGCTACTTCCTCTTGCCCTTGCCACGTCGGCGCGCGCGCACGATGTAGCGGTCCGAGGGCTTGTTCTTCTTACGGGTGCGGTACCCCAGCGTGGGAACGCCCCACGGGGTGACCGGGTGACGGCCCGGGGTCGTGGAACCCTCGCCGCCGCCGTGCGGGTGGTCGACCGGGTTCATGGCCGTACCACGCGTCTGCGGGCGAACGCCCATGTGACGCTTGCGGCCGGCGTTGCCGATCTTGACGTTCTGGTGCTCGGCGTTGCCGACCGAGCCGATCGTCGCGCGGCAGGTCTCCATGACCAGGCGCATCTCGCCGGACGGCAGGCGCAGGGTCGCCATGCCCTGGTCCTTCGCCATCAGCTGGATGACCGAGCCGGCCGAGCGGCCGAGCTGGCCGCCCTTGTTCGGCTGGAGCTCCACGTTGTGGATGATCGTGCCGGCCGGGATGTCCTTCAGGGCGAGCGCGTTGCCCGTCTTGATGTCCGAACCCGGGCCGGACTGCACCAGCGTGCCGACCTCCAGGCCACGCGGGGCCAGGATGTAGGCCTTCACGCCGTCCAGGTAGTGGAGCAGCGCGATGTACGCCGTGCGGTTGGGGTCGTACTCGATCGACGCGACGCGGGCGGGGACGCCGTCCTTCGTGCGCTTGAAGTCGATCTTGCGGTACAGGCGCTTGGCGCCGCCGCCGCGGTGGCGGGACGTCTTGCGACCGTTGTTGTTGCGACCGCCGGACTTCGTCAGACCCTCCACGAGCGAGCGCTCGGGGGTGGTCTTCGTGATCTCGGCGAAGTCCGCGTACGTCGCGAACCGCTGGCCCGGGGTGGTGGGCTTGGGCTTCCGAATGGCCATGCGTTACTCCTCGATCCCCTGGAGGGACGCGAAGATCGGGATCTCCTGTCCCTCGCCGACCTGCACGATGGCCTTCTTCCACGAGCGCGTCCGGCCGGCGGTGGAACCGCGGCGCTTCGGCTTGCTCTTGACGGAGGAGGTCTTCACGGCGAGGACGTCGACGGAGAAGAGCTCCTCGACAGCGGCGCGGATCTGCGTCTTGTGGGCGTCCGGGTGGACGCGGAACGTGTACTTGCCGACGGTGGCGAGCACGTAGCTCTTCTCACTGACGACGGGACGGATGATGACCTGGGTCGCGTCCATGTCAGGCCTCCGTGGCGGTGGTGGTGTTGGCCGTGCTGCCGTCGCCCGTGGCGCGGGCCACGAGCTCGACGACGGCGGCCTCGGTCAGCAGCAGGCGACGAGCGCCCACGACGTCGGCGACGCCGATGCCGTCGGCCGGCAGGACGTTGACCTTCGGGATGTTGCGGAAGGACAGCGCGACCTGCTCCTCGCCGGCGGCGAGGACGAGCAGCGTGGTGCCCTTCTTGCCGGTGTCGGCGTCCCAGCCGGCCAGGGTCGCGACCGCGCCCTTGGTCGACGGCACGTCGTAGCCGGTGACGTTCAGGCCCGCGATCGAACCGCGCAGCGCCTGCAGCGACAGCGCGCTGCGGAGCGCGGCGCGCTTCTCCTTGCGGTTGACCTTGAACGTGAAGTGGCGCGGCTGGGGTCCGAAGACCGTGCCGCCGCCCGTCCAGATCGGGGACCGCGAGGAACCGGCACGGGCGCGGCCCGTGCCCTTCTGGCGCCACGGCTTGGCGCCGCCGCCGGAGACCAGGCCACGCGTCTTGGTGGACGACGTGCCCTGGCGACGGGCGTTCAGCTCGTGCCGGACGTTCTGGTGGACGAGCGGGCCGTTGAACTCGACGCCGAACACGGCGTCGTCGAGCTGCAGCGTGCCGCCGCCCAGGATCGGTGCATCAGCCATCGGTCCGAACCTCCACGAGGCCGTTCTTCGCGCCCGGGACGGAGCCGCGGACGATCAGCAGGTTGTCGTCGGAATCGACGCGCACGACCGTCAGGCCGCGCTGCGTCACGCGCTCCGAGCCCATGTGGCCGGGACCGCGGATGCCCTTGAACACGCGGGCGGGCCATGCGGCCGCGCCGATCGAGCCCGGGGCGCGGGTGTTGTGCGAGCCGTGGGTCACGGGACCACGGGCGAAGCCGTGGCGCTTGACCGTTCCCTGGAAGCCCTTGCCCTTCGACGTGCCGGCGACGCGGATCTTCTGACCCGGCTCGAACGACTCGACGGTGACCGACTGGCCGACCTCGACGTCGATGTCGACGTCGCGGAACTCGACCAGGTGCCGGTGCGGACCGACGCCGGCCTTCTTCAGGTGCCCGAGCTCGGGCTTCGTGAGGTGCTTCTCCTTCGTGGCACCGAAGGCGAGCTGCACGGCGTCGTAGCCGTCGCGCTCGGCCGTCCGGCGACCCGTGACGGGGCACGGGCCGGCCTCGAGCACGGTGACGCGCTCGACGGTGCCGTCCTCGAGGAACAGCTGGGTCATGCCCAGCTTCTTGGCGAGAATCGCGGCCATCTGGGTCACCCCGCCAGTCGGATCTCGATGTCGACGCCCGCGGGGAGGTGATCGAGACGCTGGAGCGAATCGACCGTCTTCGGGGTCGGCTGGTGGATGTCGATCAGGCGCTTGTGCGTACGGATCTCGAAGTGCTCACGCGAATCCTTGTCCTTGAACGGGGACCGGATCACGCAGTAGACGTTCTTCTCCGTCGGAAGCGGCACGGGACCGGAGACGCTGGCGCCAGTGCGCTGAGCGGTCTCGACGATCTCCTTGGCGGCCGACTCGATGGCCGACGTGTCGTAGGCCTTGAGGCGGATGCGGATCTTGTTTTGTGTGGCGGCTGCCATCGGGGCTCTCTGCTGTCCGTTCCGTCTGATGACTGGAGGAAGATCTGGGCTGGGTACTTACGGGGCTACGGAGCCCCTCCGCCCGCGTGCGGGAGGCGCACTACGGCCGGCCCAGCGGGGTGGCACCACCCCCGCGGACCAGGTGTCCGCGGGAGGGGCCTTGAGGATGGGGCGGCATGGACCGCCCCACCTTCGGGGTGCTGCTCGTACTAGGCGATGACCTCGGCCACGACGCCCGAACCGACCGTGCGGCCACCCTCGCGGATGGCGAAGCGCAGGCCCTGGTCCATGGCGATCGGCTGGATCAGCTCGATCTCCATCTGCACGTTGTCGCCCGGCATGACCATCTCCGTGCCCTCGGGCAGGTTGGCCACGCCCGTCACGTCCGTCGTGCGGAAGTAGAACTGCGGCCGGTAGCCGGAGAAGAACGGCGTGTGACGGCCACCCTCCTCCTTCTTGAGGATGTAGACCTCGGCCTTGAACTTCGTGTGCGGCGTGATCGAGCCCGGCTTGCACAGGACCTGACCGCGCTCGATGTCCTCGCGCTTCGTACCGCGGAGGAGCAGACCGGCGTTGTCGCCGGCCTCGCCGCGGTCGAGCTGCTTCTTGAACATCTCGACGCCCGTGACGACCGTCTTGGTCGGCTCGCGGATGCCGACGATCTCGACCTCGTCACCGATGGTGACGATGCCCTGCTCGATACGACCCGTGGCGACCGTGCCGCGACCCGTGATCGAGAAGACGTCCTCGACGGGCATCAGGAACGGCTTGTCCAGGACGCGGACCGGCTCCGGGATGTAGGTGTCGAGCTGCTCGGCGAGATCGAGGATCTTCTGCTCGTACTCGGCGTCGCCCTCGAGCGCCTTCAGCGCCGAGCCCGTGACGAACGGGATGTCGTCGCCCGGGAAGTCGTACTCGTTGAGCAGGTCGCGGACCTCGACCTCGACGAGCTCGAGGAGCTCCTCGTCGTCGACCATGTCGGCCTTGTTCAGGAACACGACGATGTACGGCACGCCGACCTGCTTGGCGAGCAGGATGTGCTCACGCGTCTGCGGCATGGGGCCGTCGGCGGCGGACACGACCAGAATCGCGCCGTCCATCTGGGCGGCGCCCGTGATCATGTTCTTCACGTAGTCGGCGTGCCCGGGGCAGTCGACGTGTGCGTAGTGGCGGTTCGCCGTCTCGTACTCGACGTGCGACGTGGAGATCGTGATGCCACGCTCCTTCTCCTCCGGAGCGTTGTCGATCTCCGCGAACGAACGCGCCGCGCCGCCGCCGGCCTTCGCCAGCACCGTCGTGATCGCCGCCGTCAGCGTCGTCTTGCCATGGTCGATGTGACCGATGGTGCCCACGTTGACGTGGGGCTTACCGCGCTCGAACTTCTCCTTCGCCACTGGGCGCTCCTAAGTCTTGTTCTTCGATGGGGTCGGTGCCGACGTTCGCCGGCTCCGGCTCTGGGCGAACCCGTGAAGGATAGCCAGAGCCGGGGTGTTCATGCGGTGCGGTGGGGCTACTTGCCCGTCCGCGTCGCGACGATCTCTTCGGCGACGTGCGAGGGCACCTCGTCGTAGCGCTCGAACTGCATCGTGTACGTCGCACGGCCCTGGGTGGCCGAGCGGAGGTCCGTCGAGTACCCGAACATCTCGCTCAGCGGGCAGTACGCGGTGACGATCTGCGCGTTGCCGCGCGGCTCCATGCCCTCGATCCGCCCACGCCGGCGGTTGAGGTCGCCGATGACGTCGCCCATGAACTCCTCGGGCGTGACGACCTCGATCTTGAAGATCGGCTCGAGGAGGATCGGCTTGGCCCGGCGGGACGCCTCGTTGAACGCCATGTTCGCGGCGATCTTGAAGGCGACCTCCGAGGAGTCGACCTCGTGGTACTTGCCGTCGGTGACCGTGACCTTCACGTCGACCATGGGGTAGCCGGCCTTCGGCCCGCTGTCCATGCCCTCGCGCAGGCCCTTCTCGACCGCGTTGTGGTAGTCGACCGGGATCGAGCCGCCCTTGATCTTGTTCTCGAAGACGAAGCCCTCGCCGGGCGCCGGCTCCATCGAGATCACGACGACGCCGAACTGGCCGGAACCACCGGTCTGGCGGACGAACTTGCCCTCGACCTTGTCGACCTGGGCCTTGACGGTCTCGCGGTAGGACACCTGCGGGGTGCCGACGTTGGCCTCGACGTTGAACTCGCGCCGCATGCGGTCGACGAGGATCTCGAGGTGGAGCTCGCCCATGCCGGAGATCTCGGTCTGGCCGGTCTCCTCGTTGGTCTCGACCTGGAAGGTCGGGTCCTCCTCGGCCAGGCGCTGCAGGGCGACGCCCATCTTCTCCTGGTCGGCCTTGGTCTTCGGCTCGACGGCCACCTTGATGACCGGCTCCGGGAAGTCCATCGCCTCGAGGACGATCGCGTGGTTCGGATCGCAGATCGTGTCGCCGGTGTAGACCTGCTTGATGCCGACGGCGGCCGCGATGTCACCGGAGTACACGCGGTCCACGTCCTCGCGGTCGTTCGCGTGCATCATCAGGATGCGGCCGATGCGGTCGGTCTTGCCGGTGTTCGTGTTGAGCACCTTCGAGCCGGCCTCGAGCTGCCCCGAGTAGACGCGGAAGAAGACGAGCTTGCCGACGTACGGGTCGGTCGCGATCTTGAACGCGAGCGCGGCGAACGGGGCGGAGTCGTCGGACGGACGCTCCTCCTCGTGCTCCTCGCCGTCCTTCGCGGTGACGATGCCCTTGATGGCGGGCACGTCGAGCGGCGACGGGAGGTAGTCGACGACGGCGTCGAGCAGGGGCTGGACGCCCTTGTTCTTGAAGGACGAGCCGCAGAGGACCGGGTTGATCGACAGCGCGAGGGTCGCGGCGCGGATCGCGGACTTCAGCCGCGGGACCGGGACCTCCTCGCCCTCGAGGACGAGCTCCATGAGCTCCTCGTCGAAGTCGGCGACGGCGTCCAGCAGGCGCTCGCGGGCGGCCGCGGAGACGTCGGCGTACTCGGCGGGGATCTCGACGACGTCGATGTCCTTGCCGATGTCGTCCTTGTAGAACGTCGCCTTCATCTCGACCAGGTCGATGATGCCCGCGAAGTCGCCCTCGGCACCGATCGGCAGCTGGATCGGCACGGCGTTGGCGCCGAGCCGGTCGATCATCGTCCGGACGGACATGTCGTAGTCCGCGCCCGTGCGGTCCATCTTGTTGACGTAGGCGATGCGGGGCACGCCGTAGTCGTTGGCCTGGCGCCAGACGGTCTCGGACTGGGGCTCGACGCCGGCGACGGAGTCGAAGACGGCGACGGAGCCGTCGAGCACGCGGAGGGACCGCTGGACCTCGACCGTGAAGTCGACGTGGCCCGGCGTGTCGATGATGTTGATCCGGTGCTGGTCCCACTCGGCGGTGGTGGCGGCGGAGGTGATCGTGATGCCACGCTCCTGCTCCTGCTCCATCCAGTCCATCGTGGCGGAGCCGTCGTGGACCTCGCCGATCTTGTACGTGCGACCGGTGTAGAAGAGGATGCGCTCGGTCGTCGTCGTCTTACCGGCGTCGACGTGCGCCATGATCCCGATGTTCCGGGTCTTCTCTAGGGAGTACTTACGCGACATGAAAGAGCTTCCGAGGTACGCAGACGACTTGGGGAGGCAAGGACCGGGGTCTCCGCGCTGAAGGCACGTGGCGGGGGGACCGGGGTCCCACAGCCGACCTGCCTGCGGAGGAACTACTCAGCCCGAACGGTGCCGGACTGGGGGTGCTGCCGATCGCCAGCGCTCGACGCGCGGGCTCCAGACGGGCAGCGACGGAGGACTATAGCAGCGTCCCCCGAGGAACGGAACCCGCCTGCGGAGCATCTCCGAGACCGGCGTTCGGCCCGTGTGGAACGGGGCTTTCGCCCACCGCCGGCGACGGCCCCGGACGTCGACCGGCGACCGGCGTGGAACGACGAAGGGCGCCTCGCGGCGCCCTTCAAGTTCTTCGACCTACATCCTGGGGTTGGATGCCAGGTGCACGTAGGCCAAGCAGGTCGTCTCGCGTGATGCGAGAGCTGTGCGCCAGCACTGCCGAGCCTCTCGCGGGGCGAGATGCGCCGGCATACGTGCGCCTGGCGCCGACCCCCTACCAGCGGTAGTGGGCGAAGGCCTTGTTGGCCTGCGCCATGCGGAAGATGTCGTCCTTCTTCTTGTAGGCGCCGCCCTGCTGCTTCTGCGCCTCGATGAGCTCGTTCGCCAGGCGCGAGGCCATGGAACGCTCACGGCGGGAGCGGGACGCCTCGACGAGCCAGCGGATGGCCAGCGTGCGGGAGCGGCGGGCGGGAACCTCGACCGGCACCTGGTACGTGGCGCCACCGACGCGGCGGGAGCGGACCTCGAGCTGCGGGGTGAGGGCCTTGATGGACTCCTCGAGCTGCTCGACGGGGTCGCCGCCGGTCTTCTCGGCGAGGATCGCGAGGGCGTCGTAGACGATCCCCTCAGCGGTCGACTTCTTGCCGTCGAGCATGACCTTGTTGACGACCTGGTGGACCAGCCGCGAGCGATGGACGGCGTCCGGCTCGAGCGTGCGGGTCACAGCACTGGAACGACGTGCCATGGGCTACTTCTTCCCCTTCTTGACGCCGTACCGCGAGCGAGACTGCTTGCGGTCGGAGACGCCGGCGGCGTCGTGCGAACCGCGCACGACCTTGTACCGCACGCCCGGGAGATCCTTCACGCGGCCACCACGGACCAGCACGACGGAGTGCTCCTGCAGGTTGTGACCCTCACCCGGGATGTAGGCCGTGACCTCGATGCCCGAGGAGATACGGACACGGGCGACCTTGCGGAGCGCCGAGTTCGGCTTCTTCGGGGTCGTCGTGTAGACGCGAGTGCAGACGCCGCGGCGCTGGGGCGCGGCGACCTTCTTCTTGCGCCCCGGACCGGACTTGAGGCCGGGAGTGGAGAGCTTCTTCGCCTTGGGCTTGCGCCCCTTGCGTACGAGCTGGCTGGTCGTGGGCATGCGACGGGGGAATATAGCAACGCCCCGTGGGAAACGGATCCCGCCCCGTGCGCGGGTCGGCCGGACCGCACCGGGGCGGCCCGGGCCCGGGCCCTTCCGCGCGTGCATGGACACCGTACCCGGAGCACCGCGGACGCGCTATAGGCTGGCGCCATGCTGGCTCACGACCGTCACGGCGACGGGCCCCCGCTCGTCCTCGTGCACTTCCTCGGCGGGCACCGCCACGTCTGGCAGCCCCTCCTCCCCCACCTCACCGGCCGGACCGTCGTGACGATCGACCTCCCGGGGTTCGGCGACAGCCGGCCGCTGGCGGGCTCCCCGACGCTCTCGCGGCTCACCGACGCGGTCGCCGGGACGATCGCGGAGCTGGGCCTGGACCGCCCGGCCGTGGCAGGGATCTCCCTCGGGGGCGGCGTGGCGGTCGAGCTCGCCCGGGCGGGCATCGTCTCCTCGGCCGTCGCGATCTCCCCCATCGGCTTCGCGACCCTCCCGGAGATGGCCTTCGCCAAGGCGAGCCTGCGGGCGACCCACGCGGCCAGCCGGGCCATCGCCGGTCAGGTCGACCGGCTCGCGCCCCAGGCGGCGATCCGTGCCGCCCTCGGCGCCCAGATGTTCGCCAAGCCGTGGGCGGTCCCGGCGGAGGAGGCAGCGGGCCTCGTCCGCAGCATGGCCCACAGCCCCGGGACGCTGCCCGTGCTGCGTGCCGCGATGGGGCAGGAGCTCTCGGCCGGGGGCACGCTCGCGCCCGTGACGGTCGCCTGGGGGCAGCGCGACGCGCTCCTGCTGCCGCGCCAGGGCCGCCGCGCCGTCGAGCGCCTGTCCTTCGCGCAGCTCGTCCCGCTCGCGGGCTGCGGCCACGTGCCGCTCTGGGACGACCCGGAGCGGGTCGCGCAGACGATCCTCGAGGGCACGGCGCGGCACTGACCGGCGGTTCCTCCCCGCATTGGACGGACCGGCGGGGCGCATCCGGCCGTCGCGCCGAGCGCGCGACGGCCCGCGGCGGGTGGGGCGTGCCCGCGGCGTCCGCTAGACGGCGGCTCCGACGGCGCCGCCACCCGGGCCGCCGCCGGTGGCCCGCGGGGCGGGGAGCAGCGCCGCGGCCAGGATGACCATCACGAAGGCGACCGACTGCACGACGATGCCGAGGGTGTCGGTGGCGATCGGATCGCCGAAGACGACGAAGCCGCCCAGGATGCCGACGACGTTGGCGCCGGTGGCCGTGATCGCGATGACCTCGACGGCGCCGCCCTGCTGCAGCGAGCGCGCGGAGATGTAGTACGCGAGGATCGACGCGCTGAGCGCGACGAAGATCCAGGGCGTGATGATGCTGCCGCCGGCGCCGAGGACGCCGGTGGTGGCCTTCACGGCGACGTTGCAGACGCCGAAGAGGACGCCGGCGGCCGCGCCCATCAGCGGGCCGCGGAGGTGCGCGCCCCGCTCGTGCTGGCCGCCCAGGATCATCAGGACGCCGAGCGTGAGCAGGACGCCCTCGAAGAGCGCGAGCCCGAGCACGCGGAAGTTGCTGTTGGCGGAGTCCACCCCGGGCATGGCGACGACGAGCATCGCCAGGCCGAGGCCGGTGAGGATCAGCCCGGCCCACTGGCGCTTGCCGACCGTCATCCCGAAGACGCGGTCGGCGAGGACCGCCACGAGGACGATGCCGCCGGCCAGGACGACCTGGACCACCGACATCGGCGCGACGGCGATCGCCGCCGTGTGGAACGCCCAGCCGACGGCGCCCACGAGCATGCCGGCGGCGAACCACCGGGACTTCCAGAGCGCGAGGCCCGTGCGGATGGGATGCCGGGCGTCGACCGCGGGAGCCTCGTTCGCACCGCGGTGCTTGTAGAGGAAGCCCAGGTTCGCGGCGAGGGCGCTGAGGAGGGCGAGGACGATTCCGAGTTGGAGCATCGAGGAAGAACGGGTGACGCGGTGTGCCGGAGCCCGGACGGGCCCCCGCTCACCTCATCGGCGGGTTCGTCGCCCAACCGTAGCGACCCCACCTAAGGATGCGACCCGGTTCGTCTGAGATGCGGCCGTGTCGGTTCGCCCTCGTGGCAGATACGCCGTCTGCTGTGACGATCCTCCACTTCCGTGCACGGGTCGCTGCGGCCCCGCCGATCGATCACCCGTCGAGTCCGGACGCTCCCGGCCCGGAACGACCGACGCCCCGGTCGGGGACCGGGGCGTCGTGTTCGGGGACCTCGCGGCCCCCGGAGGGCGGCGCGCCGGAGCGCGCCGTCGCTCAGAGGCGGTCGTCGGGGCCCGGGGCCGGGACGTCGAGCTCGATGAGCTCGTCGGCCAGGTCGCCCTGGCTGCCGCCGAGCTGCTCGAGGTCCCGCAGGTCCTGCGAGAGGTCGTCGCCGTACGGCTGGCCGCCGTCGAGACCCATGTCGCCCAGGAGCTCGTCGCCGTCCAGCAGGGCGACGTCGCCGCCGTGCGGGAGCGGGTCCGTCGGCTCGATCTCGATCCGGCGGTAGTGCCGCAGGCCGGTCGCCGCCGGGATCAGCTTGCCGATGATGACGTTCTCCTTCAGGCCGAGCAGGTCGTCCCGCTTGCCCTCCAGCGCCGCATCGGTGAGCACCTTGGTGGTCTCCTGGAAGGAGGCCGCCGACAGGAACGAGTCGGTGTTCAAGGACGCCTTGGTGATGCCGAGGATGACCTCCTCGTACGTCGCCTTCTCGCCGCCGTCCGCCGCGATCTGCTCGTTGACGCGGAAGAACTCGTTCCGGTCGACGAACTGGCCCGGGAGGAAGTCCGAGTCGCCCTTCTGCTCGACGCGCACGCGCTTGAGCATCTGACGGGCGATCAGCTCGATGTGCTTGTCGTTGATGTCCACGCCCTGCGACTTGTAGACCGACTGCACCTCCTTGACCAGGTACTGCTCGGTCGCGGTGCGGCCCTGCAGCTCGAGGAGCTCGTGCGGGTACAGGGAGCCCTCGTTGAGCTGCTCGCCGGCCTTGACCTTCTGCCCGTCCTCGACGAAGAGGCGGGTGCGGCGCGGGAACGTGTAGCGGTGCTCGTCGCCCGCCGCGTCGGTGATGACGATGGTCAGGGCCTTGTCGGTGGCCTCGACCGCGATCACGCCGTCGTGCTCGGCGATCTTCGCCAGGCCCTTGGGCTTGCGGGCCTCGAACAGCTCGACGACACGCGGCAGACCGTGCGTGATGTCGGCACCTGCCACACCACCGGTGTGGAAGGTACGCATGGTGAGCTGCGTCCCGGGCTCGCCGATCGACTGCGCCGCGACGATGCCGACCGCGTCACCGATCTCCGCCAGCTGGCCGGAGGCCATCGAGCGGCCGTAGCACGCCTGGCAGATGCCGGTGAGGGCCTCGCACTTGTGCACGGACCGGACGGCGACCGTCGGGCGCTCCTCCGGGCCGGCCATCTCCGTGATCCGCAGGACGCGGACGTTGTCGATCTCCTCGCCCTTCGGAATCAGGACGTCGCCGCCGATGAGCACGTCGGCCGCGGTGACGCGCCCGGCGAGGTTCGGGTTGAGCTCCTGGACCTCGTTGTAGACCGGCATGTCGATCCAGCCCTCGGTGCCGCAGTCGTGCTCACGGATGATCACGTCCTGCGACACGTCGACCAGGCGACGCGTCAGGTACCCGGAGTCCGCGGTACGCAGGGCGGTGTCGGCCAGACCCTTGCGCGCGCCGTGGGTGGAGATGAAGTACTCGAGGACGTCGAGGCCCTCCATGAAGTTGGCCTTGATCGGCCGCTCGATGATCTCGCCCTTCGGGTTCGACATCAGGCCACGCATGCCGGCCAGCTGGCGGATCTGCTTGAGCGACCCACGCGCACCGGAGTTGGCCATCATGTAGATGGGGTTCCGGGGCGGGAAGTTCTTCTCCATGGCGTTGGCGACTTCCTCCGTCGCCTCGTTCCACTTGTTCACGATGAGCTCGTGACGCTCGTACTCCGTGATGAGGCCGTCCTCGTACTGCTCCTCGATCCCGGCGACGATGTCCTCGTACTTCTTGATGATCTTGCCCTTGTTGGGCGGGATCACCACGTCGTTCTTGGAGATCGTCACGCCGGCGCGGGTCGCGAACTCGAAGCCCAGGTCCTTGAACGCGTCCAGGACGGTCGCGATCGTGGACGGGCCGTAGATCTGCACCAGCTGGTCGATGAAGCGGGAGGTGTCCTTCTTCCGCATCGACTGGTTGATGAAGACGTACGAGGCCGGGTCGTACTCGGCGCCCAGCGTCTCGATCAGCGCCCGCTCGATGCGGTCGTTGTAGATGACGCGGCCGAGCGTCGTGAGCACCGGCGCGCGGCCCTCGGCGCGGAACTCCACGAGGTCGTGGAGCTTCGCCCCGCCGTGCTGGTCGGCGAGGGTCGCCTCGTTGGCGGTCCGGAAGACGCGCGGCTTGCGCTCGTCCGCCGGCCACGTGCCGTCGTACAGCGCCTTGTGCTTCTCGGCCAGGACCTCGGGCTCGTCGCCCAGGGTCACGTAGTAGCCGCCGATGACCATGTCCTGCGACGGCGTCGCGAGCGGCTGCCCGTTGGACGGCGACAGGATGTTGTTGGACGACAGCATCAGCAGTCGCGCCTCGGCCTGGGCCTCGGCGGACAGCGGGACGTGCACGGCCATCTGGTCGCCGTCGAAGTCCGCGTTGAACGCGGCGCAGACCAGCGGGTGGACCCGGATGGCCTTGCCCTCGATCAGCACGGGCTCGAAGGCCTGGATGCCGAGGCGGTGGAGCGTCGGGGCGCGGTTGAGCAGCACCGGGTGCTCCTGGATGACCTGCTCCAGGACGTCCCAGACCTCCTCGCGCGACTCGTCGACGAGGCGCTTGGCGGCCTTGATGTTCTGCGCGTCCTTGCGCTCGACGAGCTGGGCCATGATGAACGGCTTGAACAGCTCGAGCGCCATCAGCTTCGGCAGACCGCACTGGTGCAGCCGCAGCGACGGACCCGACACGATGACCGACCGGCCCGAGTAGTCGACGCGCTTGCCGAGCAGGTTCTGGCGGAACCGGCCCTGCTTGCCCTTGAGCATGTCGGAGAGCGACTTCAGCGGACGGTTGCCGGGGCCCGTGACCGGGCGACCACGACGGCCGTTGTCGAAGAGCGCGTCGACGGACTCCTGAAGCATGCGCTTCTCGTTGTTCACGATGATCTCGGGCGCGCCGAGGTCGAGGAGCCGCTTGAGGCGGTTGTTGCGGTTGATGACGCGGCGGTACAGGTCGTTGAGGTCGGACGTCGCGAAACGGCCGCCGTCGAGCTGGACCATCGGGCGCAGGTCCGGGGGGATGACCGGGACCGCGTCCAGGATCATCATCTCGGGCTTGTTGACCTGCGAGTAGTACGGCGGGTTCTCGGGGTCGTAGAACGCCGAGAGGACCTTCAGGCGCTTGACGGCGCGCTGCTGCTTCTGGCCCTTGCCGTTCTTGACGAGGTCCTCGAGGTCCTCGCGCTCGTGCTTCAGGCAGAAGCCGGGCTGGTCGCGGACGTCGAGGTCCACGCCGGCCAGGCGCTCGGGGTCGACGTCGCGGCGCGGGGCCTCGCGGTCGTACTCCGGCTTGATCAGCATGAGCTCGCGGATGTACTCGGCACCCATGCCGCCGCTGAAGTACTCGCCGTAGCCGTAGACCGAGCCGAAGCGCATCTTCAGCTCGCGGAAGAACGTCTCGTCCGCGATGACCGTCTGCGGGACGAGGTCGTCCTTCTCGATCGCCTTGTCCGTGAAGGCGGACAGCGGCCACTCCTCGCCCTCGCCCGGCGGGTCGTCGCTGGGCTCGAGCTTGTTCGCGAAGAGCTTCCAGACCTCACGCAGACGCGCGCGGGACTCCTCGTAGTGCGACCGGAGATCGTCGATCTCGGCCGTCAGCTGCTTCTTGTTGTCGGCGAGGAGCTTCTTGCGCTCGTCGTCGGTCAGCTTCTCGACGACGATGTCGAGCGACTCGGCCCACAGGAAGTCGTCGTCGGAGAAGCCCTCCTGCGACCCGTCCTGCAGGTACTGGGTGCGGACGACGAGGGAGTTCTCGAGGCCGGAGAGCTCGTCCTTCTCCATCGCGGAGCTCTGGTCGAGGTCGTCCTGGACCTGCTGCTCGAGCTCGGGGAGGTCGCGCCAGCGGGCCTCCTGGTCGACCGACGTGATGATCGACGCGGCGAAGTACAGGATCTTCTCGAGCTCCTTCGGAGCCATGTCGAGGAGATAGCCGATGCGGCTCGGGACGCCCTTGAAGAACCAGATGTGCGAGACCGGCGCGGCCAGGTCGATGTGACCCATGCGCTCGCGGCGGACCTTCGAGCGGGTGACCTCGACGCCGCACTTCTCGCAGATGATGCCCTTGTAGCGGACGCGCTTGTACTTGCCGCAGTAGCACTCCCAGTCCTTGGTCGGACCGAAGATGCGCTCGCAGAAGAGCCCGTCGCGCTCGGGGCGCAGGGTGCGGTAGTTGATGGTCTCCGGCTTCAGGACCTCTCCCGAGGACCAGGAGCGGATCTGCTTCGAGGAGGCAAGGCCGATCTCGATGGCGTCGAACGTGTTGATGTCGTGCACGGTGGGTGGGTTCCCTGATCGTGTGCTTGGCGGGGCGGTGGGCGGCGTGGCCGGGCCCCTGGTCCCGGGCCCACCCGCGCGTGGCGGGTGGGTCCGGGACCGGGGCGCCGGCCGTGCCGGTCCTACGCCTCGTCCTCCGCGGCCACCGGGGCGGCCTGCTCACCGGCGGGGGGCGTGTCGCCCTCGGCGGGAGCCTCTGCGTTGTTCTCGGGCGCGGCGGGCGCCTCGTCTGCGGCGGGCTCGTCGCCCAGGTCGGCGCGGACGCCGCCCAGGTCGATGCCGAGCTCCTCGGCTGCGCGCAGCAGCTCGTCCTCGTCGTCGGCGCCGGCTCCGGCGCCTTCGTCGTGGATCTCGCGGACGTCGAGGGAGAGCGCCTGCATCTCCTTCAGGAGCACCTTGAAGGACTCCGGGACGCTCGGCTCGGCGATGTTCTCGCCCTTGACGATCGCCTCGTAGGCCTTCACGCGTCCGACGGTGTCGTCGGACTTGATCGTGAGCATCTCCTGCAGCGTGTAGGCGGCGCCGTACGCCTCGAGCGCCCAGACCTCCATCTCGCCGAAGCGCTGGCCGCCGAACTGCGCCTTGCCGCCCAGCGGCTGCTGGGTGACGAGCGAGTACGGGCCCGTCGCACGCGCGTGGATCTTGTCGTCCACGAGGTGGTGGAGCTTCAGGATGTACATGTAGCCGACGGTGATCTGCGCGTCGAACGGCTGACCGGTGCGCCCGTTGAAGAGCGTGAACTTGCCGCTCGCCTGGGTGCCGTCCGGACGCGACTTGTCGACGTCCATGTTGATCAGGCCGCCGTTGGCGGAGTGGTTGTCCTGCCACTTCACCAGGGCCTCGTCGACCTGCGCGACCGTCGCGCCGTCGAAGACCGGGGTGGAGACGTAGACGCCGCCGCCCTTGTTGCCCTCGCGCTCGTCCCAGGCCTGCGTGCCGTCCGGGTACCAGCCCTGTGCGGCGGCCCACCCGAGGTGGATCTCCAGCACCTGACCGACGTTCATGCGCGACGGCACGCCCAGCGGGTTCAGGATGACGTCGACGGGGGTGCCGTCCTCGAGGAACGGCATGTCCTCGATGTCGACGATCTTCGAGATGACGCCCTTGTTGCCGTGGCGGCCGGCGAGCTTGTCGCCCTCGGAGATCTTGCGCTTCTTCGCGACGAAGACGCGCACGAGCTCGTTGACGCCCGGGGGCAGGTCGTCGCCCTCGTCCTTGTGGAAGGTCTTGACGTCGATGACGACGCCGCCCTCGCCGTGCGGGACCTTCAGGGAGGTGTCGCGGACCTCGCGGGCCTTCTCCTTGAAGATGGCGCGGATCAGCTTCTCCTCCGCCGTCAGCTCGGTCTCGCCCTTCGGCGTGACCTTGCCGACCAGCAGGTCGCCCGAGCCGACCTCGGCGCCGACGCGAACGATGCCGCGGTCGTCGAGGTTGCGCAGGGACTCCTCCGCGCGGTTCGGGATGTCGCGGGTGATCTCCTCGTCGCCGAGCTTCGTCTGCCGCGCGTCGATCTCGTACTCCTCGATGTGCACCGAGGTGAGCTCGTCGTCGCTGACCAGGCGGCGGCTGAGGATGATCGCGTCCTCGAAGTTGTAGCCCTCCCAGGACATGAACGCGACCATCAGGTTCTTGCCCAGCGCCATCTCGCCCATCGAGGTCGAGGAGCCGTCGGCGAGCACGGAGCCCGCGCCGACCTCCTGACCGCGCTTGACCAGCGGGCGCTGGTGGATGAGCGTGCCCTGGTTGGAGCGCTCGAACTTCTCGAGGTGGTACTCGTCGCGCCCCTCGGCGTGCTCGATGACGATGCGCTTGGCGTCGACGTACTGCACGGTGCCGGCCGTCTTGGCCAGGACCACGTCGCCGGAGTCCTGGGCCGCGCGGGCCTCCATGCCGGTGCCGATGCGGGGCGCGTCCGTCTTCAGGAGCGGCACCGCCTGGCGCTGCATGTTGGAGCCCATGAGCGCGCGGTTGGCGTCGTCGTGCTCGAGGAACGGGATCATCGCCGTGGCGACGGACCAGATCTGCTGAGGAGAGACGTCCATCAGCGTGACTTCGGTCTTCGGGATGACGACGTACTTGCCGGCCTGCGTGCGGCAGAGGACCTCGTCCTCGAGCAGGTTGCCGTCGGCGTCGATCGGGGCGTCGGCCTGTGCGGCGAGCCCCTCCTCCTCCTGCGTGGCGTCCAGGTGGACGATCTCGCCGGTGACCTTGCCGTTCGCGATCACGCGGTACGGCGTCGTGATGAAGCCGTGCTCGGAGATCTGCGCGTAGCTCGACAGCGACCCGATCAGGCCGATGTTCGGGCCCTCCGGGGTCTCGATCGGGCACATGCGGCCGTAGTGCGTCGGGTGGACGTCGCGGACCTCGATGGGTGCGCGCTCGCGGGTCAGGCCACCGGCACCCAGCGCCGACAGGCGGCGGCGGTGCGTCAGGCCGGCCAGCGAGTTGTTCTGGTCCATGAACTGCGAGAGCTGCGAGGAGCCGAAGAACTCCTTCAGCGCCGCGGAGACCGGGCGGATGTTCACGATCGACTGCGGGGTGATCGTGTCCTCGTCCTCCGTCGTGAGGCGCTCGCGGACGACGCGCTCCATGCGGTAGAGGCCGACGCGGAAGGCGTCCTGGATCAGCTCGCCGACCGTGCGCAGGCGACGGTTGCCGAAGTGCTCGTACTCGTCGAGCAGGTCCGCGACGGGCTCGCGCGGCATGGCCGAGGCCTCGGCCGCGTAGTCCTTGATCTCGACGTCCTCGTCCTCCGGGATCCCGAGCTCGCGCGGGAGCTTGATGAGCTCCCCGATGAGCGCGTAGATGTCCTCGGGCGTGAGGTGGCGGGTCTCGAGGTCGATGTCGAGGTTCAGCCGCGAGTTGAGCTTGTAGCGGCCGACGCGCGTGAGGTCGTAGCGCTTGGGGTCGAAGAACAGCGTCTGCAGGAGCGCGTACGCGGCGTCGACCGTCGGCGGCTCGCCGGGGCGCTGCTTCTTGAACAGCTCGATGAGCGCGCCCTTCTTGGTGCGCGTCGCCTCGGTGTCCGTCAGCAGGGTGTTGCGGACGTAGGCGGAGCCCTCGAAGCGGTCCAGCAGGACCTGGTCGAGCGCGTCGACGTCGGCGTCGGACTCCTCGACGTCGGAGTCGAGCTCCGGGTTGTACTCCATGGCCCGCAGCAGGACCGTGACCGGCAGCTTGCGCTTGCGGTCGATCCGGACGAAGACCTTGCCCTTCTTGTCGACCTCGAGCTCGAGCCACGAGCCGCGGGCCGGCATGAGGTTGGCGACGAAGACCTGCTTCTCGCGGTCCTTCGGCTCCATGAGGTACGCGCCCGGCGAACGGACGAGCTGCGTGACGACCACGCGCTCGGTGCCGTTGACGATGAACGTGCCCCGCTCGGTCATCCACGGGAAGTCGCCCATGAAGACGGACTGCTCGCGGATCTCACCGGTCTCCCGGTTGACGAACGAGACCTCGACGGAGAGGGGGCGCGAGTACGTCTGCCCCTTCTCCTTGCACTCGGCGAGGGTGTGCGTCTCCTCGCCGAACTCCAGCTCGCCGAACTCCACGGCGAGATTGCCGGTGTAGTCCTCGATCGGGGAGATGTCGTCGATGGTCTCTCGGAGCCCACCCTTCACGCCATTCACGAGCCAGTCGAAGGACCGGCGCTGAATGTCGATGAGGTTGGGGACGTCGAGGACCTGATCCAGACGTGCGAACGTGCGTCGCGTGCGCAGGGCGTTGACCGTGGACAAGGCGGGCGACTCCTCGGGGGGTCGGTGTGTCGGGCGAGGATTCGTACCCGGGCCGCGCAGGCGTCCAGCCGGCGCGCGGATACGAACACATGAAAATTAGCACACGGAGAAATGGACCCCGTGGCGAGGGCGGTCGACGGTCACGGACCCCGTCCTGCAGACCCGCGTATGTGGCGCGGGATCCGATGGGAGGACGGCTACGACTATCGGTCGACGGGAGGGAGTCTACGCGACGCGCCCGACGCGCGCCGCCCGGCCGTCGCCGCACCCCTGTGGGCGCCCGCCGGCCGTGCCTCCCGGGCCCCGGAGGGCCGTTGCGGTGCTGCCGGCGTCAGTCCGCCTGCGAGGAGAAGCCCCCCAGCTCCTCGATGGCGACCCGTGCCTCGGCCTCGGTCGCGCCCGTCAGCTCGCGGTAGCGGCGCATCGCGCTCATCGGGCGGCCGGAGGCGATCAGCTCGTGGACCTCGGCGGCCGGGTCGTCCTGCGCGCGGGCGGCGCGGCTCGCGCCGGGCGCGTCGTCGCCGATCTCCTCGAGCTTCGCCTCGAGCGCGCGGATGCGGCGGAGGAGGCTGCTGCGGGACGGAGGGGCAGGGGACTTCTGGATCGCCATTGAGGGCTCCGGCGTGGGGTGCGAGGGTCGGGACGACGAGGGCTCGTCTCCACCGACGGTACCCGCACTCCGCCCCCGCGCGCAAGCGGGATGTGACGGTGGTCCGCAACGGCGTCGCGCGACGTGCTACCTCGTTGAGCTCCACGTGAGCCGGCCTTGAGGAACGTCGCCCCGCCCGACGCGCGGTGCGTCCGGGCGGCGCCCGGTCCAGGCAGTGCGGGGCCTGCGGCGCGGAGCCGGCGGCTCGCGGATCCGGACCTGGGACGACGGCGGGCCCCGTCGCCCGCTCGCGCTCCCGCGAGGGACGACGGGGCCCGCGGGCCGGCCGGGGTGCTCAGCGGGCCGAGACGCGCACCGTCCTGACGACCTGCGTGCCCTTGCCCGTCGTGATCACGAGCGACGCCTTGGTGACCCGGCCGAGGCGGAGCGCCTTGGCGGCCTTGCCCTTCGCGACCAGGCGCAGGGTGCCCTGCTTGCCCGCGACGAGGCGGAGGGACGTCGCGGCGAGCACGGAGCCCTTCCTCAGCGTCGTGCTGCCCTTGACCCGGGCCAGCGCGACGAGCTTCGCCGTGCCGGCGCAGGCGGAGGAGCAGCGGACCGCGACCGCGACCGTCGCCCTGCTCGTGGTGCCCGTGACCCGGAGCGCCGAGGACAGGACGACGGCCTTGGCGACCGCCGCGACCGGGGCCTGGGCGGTCGTCGCCGGGGCGACGACGGCCGGGGCGACCGGGCGGGGGCTCGGGGTCGATGTGACCGGCGCCGGGGTGACCGGGGTCGTGTCGATCCCGGTGTCGCCCGCGGCCGGCGTCGCGACGAACGTCGCCGTCGCGCTGTCGTCGGTCGTCGTCGCGTCCGCGGTGCCGGTCGTGACCGACGCCGTGTTGGCGACCGCCTGGACCCCGAGCTCACCGCTCGTGTGGGTGTCGATGCACAGCAGGCTGATGCGCGCCGTCAGCGGCTCGTCCGTCGGGTTGTAGAACCCGAAGACCCGGGAGACCGGCTGCGGGTCGTTGCCCAGGGACAGCAGCCCCGGATCCATGTCCGTCGAGGCGACGATGCCCTTGCCGTCGTTCGGGCAGGTGAGCTTCGGCGCGTTCGCCGTGCCGCCGGCCGGCACGGTGACGGTGACCGTCGACATCTCGCTGAGCAGGAGGTCGTGGACGTGGCCGTTCACGAGCCCCGTCGTCGTCGAGAGGCAGCGGATCCCGAGGATCGCGTCCGCCGACTCCGGCACGTCGACCGTGAAGCGCCACCCGGTCGTCCCCTCGCGCTGCGAGGTGCGCACGACGCCGGAGCCGTTCGAGAAGGAGAAGCTCGGCGCGACGGCGACGCGACCCGTGCCGCAGGTCAGGACGACGTCGTGACTCCCGCCGTTCCAGCTGCGCGTGGCGGTCTGCTGGTCGGAGACGAGGAGCGGGTGGTGCTGCGCGCTCGTCGTCTGCGACGACAGGCACACCACCTCGACCTTCGCGTGGACCTGCTTGGCGGTCGTGTTCTCCAGCCGACCGTCCCAGGCGTGCCCGTCCGCGGAGGCGGCGCTCTGCAGGACCTCGATCCCGGCCAGGGTGGCGCTCGCGTCGTCGATGCCGTCGATGCGGACGCTGCCGTCCGTCGCGAAGAACCCCGGCGCGCACTCGGCCGTCGCGGCGCCCGTCCGGGCGCCCTGCACGGTCAGGTCGCTCTCCACCTTCACGACGTCGATCTGGTCGATCGCGTGGGAGTCGAAGGCTCCCGCGAGCGGGTCGACCGTCACGGCGACGTTCGCCGACCGCGTCGCCCCGGCGCCGATCGTGCCGAAGTCGCACGACACGGTGCGGCTCGGTGCCGCGTACGTGCACGCCGGGTCGTCGACGGAGACGAACGTCACCCCGGCGGGCAGGGTGTCGGTGACGACCACGCCCTGGGCCGCCGCCGCGGACACGCCGGTGTTGGCCGCGCGCAGCGCGTAGGTGACGGTCTCCCCCGGCTTCGCCTGGCCGGTGGACGCCGTCTTCGTGATCGAGAGGCCGGCGACCTTGACGACCGGGACCGACAGCGTCGCCTTGTCGTTGGAGGGGTCGGTGTCGTTCGACGCCGTCTTCACCGTCGCGGTGGAGTCGATCGTGTCGGGCGGCGTCGGGCCGACCTCGACGACGATGGCCTTGGTGACCGTGCCGCCAGGGCCGAGGTCCGAGGGCGACAGCGTGCAGGTCACGGTGCCCGCGGCGAGGTTCGGCGTGCAGCCGTCCGGGGCGCTCACGAACGTGGTGCCGTTCGGGATCGAGATCGTCACCGTCGGGTCCACCGGCGTCGCCGGGCCCGCGTTCTTCACCGTCGCGGTCAGCGTCAGCGTGTCGCCCGCGCTCGTGCTGGTCGGGTTGGAGGCCAGCGTCACGCCGAGGTCGACGGCGCTCTTGACCGGCGAGTTCGTCGCGGCCGTGTTGTTGCTCGTCACGGCGTCGGGCTCGAGGCTCTTCACCGTGGCGACGGTCTGCACCGAGGCCGGCGCGCCCCCGCCCGGGGCGACGACGAGCGGGATCTGCAGCTGCGCGGCCGAGGCGCCGGGCGCGACGGTGTCCAGGGCGCAGGTGACGACGCTCGAGGCGACGCCCGTCACGACCGTGCAGCGCGGGTCGAGGCCGGTCGGCGCGACGGACGTGCCCGCCGGGACCGGGAACGTCACGACGCTGCCGGTGGCGGGCGAGCCGCCGAGGTTCTCGACGTCGACCAGCCAGGTGTAGATGCCGCCGGCGTCGAGCGTGTCGGGCGCGCCCTGGATCGTGTTCGTGACCGCGAGGTCGACGGGCTTGATCGCCACGTCGACGCTCGAGACGTCGTTGGTGGTGTTCGGGTCGCCGCCGGCCGCGACGACGCGGGCGATGTTGCGGATCGTGCTGCCGGCGGTGCCGACCACGGGCCGGGCGACCACGGTGTAGGAGACGCTCGCGCCGCTGTTCAGCGCACCGACCGTGCAGGTGACGATCGTGGAGCCGGACGGCACCGCGCAGGCGGCGTCGGGCGAGGAGACGAACGCCAGGCCGGTCGGCAGGGCGTCGGTGACCGTCGCGCCCGTGGAGCGAGACGGGCCGCCGTTGGTCACCTTCAGGGTGAAGCGGACGTCGCCGCCCACCGCGACCGGCGAGGCGTCGACCGTCTTGACGATCGAGAGGTCGCTGACGCTCGCCGGGATCGAGGTGTCCGTCGAGCTGTTGTTCGTCGTGTTCGCGTCGCCGCCGCCGGAGACCGTCGCCGAGTTGGCGACGGACGCCGGGACGTCGTCGGTGACGTTCACCCCGACGGTGATCGTCGGGTACGCGGCGGCCGGGGCCAGCGCGTCCGTCCGCGTGCAGGTGACGTCACCACCGGCGACGCCGCAGGACCAGCCGGTCCCGGCCGCCGAGACGGCGGTCAGGCCGGCGGGCAGCGGGTCCTTGACGGTCACGGTGCCCTGGGTCTTCGCGGCGCCGATGTTGCGGACGTCGATCGTGTAGGTCCCCGGGGTCCCGCGGACGAGCGTGCCGGAGGCCTTCTTGACGATCGTCAGGTCCGGTGAGCGGACGGTCGCGTTGGCCGTCGACTCGGCGGTCAGCGGGGTGCCGAGGCTGGCGGAGTTGAAGCTCGACGTTGCGGTGTTCGCGACGATCGTGCCAGAGGGGATCGCCGGCGTGGAGCCGACCTTGACCTGGAAGCGGACCGTGTAGGTGCCGCTGCCGGCGGGGATGGTGCCGCCGGCGCTCGCCGTCGCTCCGGTGCCCAGGCGGGTGACGATGCGGCCGTTGGTCGCGTCGTACTCGCCCGTGTCGTTGCCGCTGGTGTCCGAGATCGCGGTGGCCGTGCTGCCCGGGTTCGTCACCGTGATGCTGCCGGGGACGTAGGTCGTGTTGGCGGGGATCGGGTCGCGCAGGACGTCGTTCGTCGCGCCGTCCTGGCCGGTGTTCTTCGTCGTGATCGCGTACTCGAGGACGTCGCCCTGCTCGACGAGACCGCCGTTGACGTCGGTCACCGTCTTGGTCTGCTCGATCTTCGGCGCGTAGAGCTCGGTCGCGAGCGTGACGACGCCCGGGGCGTAGACGTCGCCGGACGACGTGAGGCCGATCGTGGCGCTCGTGTCGCTGTTGCCGAGGAACGGCTTGCCGACCGACAACATCGACTGCTCGATGCCGAGCTGGTTGGGGTGGTTCGGGTCCGTCGCGGTGCGGCGGACGCCGTCGCGGCTGCTGCGCGAGTTGAAGAAGTTCGTGGCGGGGTGCTGGGCGTCGCTCAGCGTGCGGCCGTTGAGCGACGCGCTGTCGCCGACGATGCCGCCGTCGCCCTCGTAGGTGACGAAGCCGATCGTCGAGTTGACGTCGCCGGCCGGCGGGGTCGTGAACCCAGACACGGCGATGGAGCCGCTCGCGCCGGAGCCGATCGACTTGATGCCGTCGAAGACCGAGAGGTTGCGGGCGGGCTGGGCCGTGTCTCGGTAGGCGATCACCAGCGACCAGCCGGCGAGCGTGTCGGCGCCGGTCGAGGCCTGGACGTCGGCGACGGTGTACTGGCCGGCGCCGGCCGCCTTGACCTGCGCGGTGACGTCGTCGAAGCCCTGGTAGATGCCGCCCGTGCCGTCGTCGAGCGTGTCGGCCGTCAAGGACGTGTAGGCCGTGGCGCCCGGGACCTTGAACTTCACCTTGTTGCGCGCGTTCACCTCCTTGGCTGCCGCGCCGCCGGAGCCGGCCGCGGTGCGTGCGCCCCAGTACAGGCCGGCGAAGAGGACGGTGCTGCCCGTGGGCAGGCTGACCGTCGCGCGGCTGGAGTCGAACGTCGAGGAGTCCCCGTCGACGTCGACGTACTGCATGTTGTACGCGTTGTTCTGCGACGTCGAGTCGGCCGTCGTCGTGACGCCGGCCTGCTGCGCGGCGGCACACCCCGACGCCGCGGCGGGGCAGGTCATCAGCGTGTTGCCGAAGATGTCGATGTCACCGGTGTCGTTGGCCACGAACCGGGCCGCGAAGTTGCGGTCGGCGGCGTCGGCAGACGGCGCCGCGGCCGCCAGCGCCACCAGCACGAACGCGGCCAGGAACGCCAGCCACGCGACGCGTGTGCGGCGCGCGGACGATGCCGCGAGGGCCGTCGCGTACGCGTCGGGTCGTGAACGGCGCAGGGGTCCGGCTGGTGACGGAGACGTCATGGAGGCCACGCTAGGTCTGCGAGGTATCGGCGCCGTATCGAACGCAGGCGCCGACGGTGTCGGAAGGGGTCGCGCGGCGGGCCGGGGACGGAGCACGCGGGGCGACGGCGGCGGACGGTACCCGGGAGGTGGACGGACGGCGACCCATCTGGCCGGACGTCCCGTCCAGGGCTGCCTCGGCGCGGCCGGCGCGCGCGAGGCGGGGTGGCGGGCGTCGGGCGGGGCGGCGCCCGGGAACGAGAACGGGCCGCTCGATGAGCGGCCCGTGGTCGTCCGGCGCGGCGGCGATGCCGCCGCGCCGATGGTGCGCAGCCTCGAGGGCTGCGCGGTGCTACTTGAGGGTGACGGTCGCGCCGGCCTCTTCGAGCTCGGCCTTCAGCTTCTCGGCCTCGTCCTTGTCCAGGCCCTCCTTGACGGCGCCCGGGGCCTCGTCGACGACGGCCTTGGCCTCCTTGAGACCCAGGCCCGTGGCGGCGCGGACGACCTTGATGACGCCGATCTTCTTGTCGCCGGCGGCCTCGAGGATGACGTCGAACGCCGTCTGCTCCTCGGCGGCCGGGGCGGCCTCGCCACCGGCGGGGGCGGCGGCGGCGACGGCCGTCGCCGAGACGCCGAACTCCTCTTCGAGCGCCTTGATGCGCTCGGCCAGCTCCAGCACCGTGATGCTCTTGAGCTCTTCGATCCAGTCCTGCGTGGTAGCCATGTTGGTTCTCCTGTGTGCGATTCGGGTGGGTCTGGCGGGTTGCTGCGGCGTGGTTACGCCGACGCACCCGACTCGTCTGCGGCCGGGTCAGCGGCCGCGTCGTTCTCGGCGTCGGGGGCGGAGCCCTCGGCGTCGTCCTGCGCCTCGGCCGAAGCCGGGGCCTCCTCGGCCGGAGCGGAGGTCGCGGCGGGCGCATCGGAGGACTTGGAGTCCCCCCCGCCCGATGCGATCTCGCCCGACTCCTTCTTCGCCTGGACCTCGCCCAGGGCGATCGCGAGACCGCCCAGCAGGCCGCCGAGGCTCCGGGCGAGGCCCGTGATCGGCGACGCGACGAGACCGACGAGCTGGCCGTACAGGGCCTGGCGCGACGGAAGCTTGGCGATGGCCGCGATCTCGTCCGGCGCGAGCTGCTTGCCGTCCAGGACCCCGCCCTTGAACGCCGGCAGATCGCCGTTGTCCTTCGCGAAGGTGGTGATGGCCTTGGCGGCCGCGGCGACGTCGCCCTTGACGTACGTCAGGGCGGTCGGACCGGCGAGGAAGTCGCGAAGCGGCTCGGCGGACTCGCCGACCTCGGCGATCGCGCGACCCGTCAGCGTGTTCTTCGCGATGACGAGCGTGGCGTCCGCCTCGCGCAGCTTGCCGCGGAGTTCCGACGACTGCGTGACGGTGAGGCCACGGTAATCGACGACGAGGACCGCTTCGGACTCGTTGATGTTCTCGACGATCTCTGCGATCGCCGCTGTCTTCTGTTCCCGGTTCATGAGCCTCCTGTCCCGGACTTCCGGCCGTCAGGTGACGGCCAGCCGAGGGTCTTCGGGGGCGGCGAGGGTGGTGTTGGGGTTGCCTAGGCGGCGACCGCGACACCCTCCTCGACGCTGACACGTGCGCTGGCCTGGTCGATCTTCACGCCCGGGCCCATGGTCGAAGCCACGGTCACGGTGCGGATGTAGCGACCCTTGGCGGCCGACGGCTTGGCACGGTTGATCTCGTCCAGGACCGCGACGAGGTTCTCCGTCAGCTGCTCGACGGGGAAGGACGTCTTGCCGATCGTGAGGTGCACGATCGCGGTGCGGTCCGTGCGGTACTCGACCTTGCCGGCCTTGGACTCCGAGACGGCCTTGGCGACGTCCATCGTCACCGTGCCGACCTTCGGGTTCGGCATCTTGCCCTGCGGGCCGAGGACCCGGCCGAGACGACCGACGAGCGGCATCTGGTCGGGGGTGGCGACGACGACGTCGAAGTCGGAGAAGCCCTCCTCGATGCGCTTGGCGAGGTCGTCGGTCCCGACGAAGTCGGCACCGGCGGCCTCGGCCTCGGCGGCCTTCGGGCCGGCGGCGAACACCGCGACGGTGACGGACTTGCCGAGGCCGTTGGGGAGCGCGATCGTCCCGCGGAGCTGCTCGTCCGCGTGGCGGACGTTCAGGCCGGTGCGGATGTGGACCTCGACGGACTCGTCGAAGGACGCGCGGGAGACCTGCTTGACCAGGGCGAGCGCGTCGGTGACGTCGTACTCCTTGGTGCGGTCGACCTTCGCGCGGGCCGCCACGAACTTCCTGCCGTGCTTGCTCATCAGGCCTCTACCTCCACGCCCATCGAGCGGGCGGTGCCGGCGATGATCTTCTTCGCGGCGTCGATGTCGTTGGCGTTCAGGTCGGAGAGCTTCTTCTCCGCGATCGCCGTGAGCTGATCGGCCGTGAGCTTGCCCACCTTGGTGATGTGCGGCTCGCCGGAACCCTTCTGCAGGTTGATGGCCTGCTTGATCAGGATGGCCGCCGGCGGGTTCTTCGTGACGAAGGTGAACGAGCGATCCTCGTACACCGTGATCACGACAGGGATGATCGTGCCGGCGTCCTGCTGCGTAGCGGCGTTGAACGCCTTGCAGAACTCCATGATGTTCAGGCCGTGCTGACCAAGCGCGGGACCGACGGGCGGGGCCGGGGAGGCCTGGCCGCCTACGGCCTGCAGCTTGATCTGGGTGAGAACTTTCTTCGCCATCTCAGATCTTCTTCACTTGATCGAAGCCCACCTCGACCGGGGTCTCCCGGCCGAAGATGGACACAAGAACCTTGAGCTTGCCGGCGTCCGGGGAGACCTCTGCGATCTCCCCCGAGAAGTCGGAAAGCGGGCCGGCGACGACCTTGACGGATTCGCCGACGGTGAACTGTGCGCGCGCCTGAGCCTTGGTGGGCTGCTGCGAGCGCTTCAGGAGGCGGTCGATCTCCTCCTGGGTCAGCGGGATCGGCTCGTCGCCGGCTCCCACGAACCCGGTGACGCCGGGGGTGCCCTTGACGAGCTGCCAGGAATCGTCCGTGAGATCCATCTGGACCAGCACGTAGCCCGGCATCGTCCGCTTCTCGGACGTGACCTTCACGTTGTCCTTGACCTCCGTCACCGACTCGGTCGGGACGACGATCTGGCGCACGGCACGCCGCTGCCCGAGCGTGATCAGACGATGCTCGAGCTTCTGCTTCACCTTGGCTTCGTGCCCGGAGAAGGTGTTGACGACGTACCAGCGATACATGAGAGGGGTGCGGTGCGGTTGACGGCTAGATGACGAGATCGACGAGCGCGGACGCGGCGGCGTCCACACCACCGAGGAACGCCCCGGCGAGCGCCACGAACACGATCACGACGCCGGTGCCCTGGGCGACCTGCGTGCGGTCCGGCCAGCGGACGCGCTGCAGCTCGGCCCAGGAGGCCTTGAGGAACCCGGGGAAGCGTCGGAGGCCGCCGGATGTCCGGACGACCTGCTGCTCCTCGGAGTCGGGCGTACCGCCGACCGCTCCTGCCCCCGCGGGGGAGGTGGTCAAGCGCGGGCGCTCGTCGTTGTGGTCCTCAGCTGCCATGGGGCGTGTCTCGTGCGAATCGAGCGGTCAATCCGCCTACCGCGTCTCCTTGTGGGAGGTGTGGGTCCGGCACCACTTGCAGTACTTGCTAATGGTCAGCCGGTCGGGCGTGTTGCGCTTGTTCTTCTTGGTCTGGTAGTTCCGTCGCTTGCACGTCTCGCAGGCGAGAGTGGCTGCGACGCGAACATCTCCGCGGGCCATGTGGGCTCCCGTACGCGATGCGAGTCGAAGGCTTCCGGACTCCCGCTTGGGCGCCCGGACGAAACGGACCTACGCGAGGCAGGTCCGGCGGGGGAGAATAGCGAACGACGCCCGCTGCCGCCCCGCGCCCCCGGCGGGCCGCTCCGGGAGGCCCTCGCGCGCGACGCCGGGGACGGTCCCCGGCGCGCGCCCCGCCCTACGCCCGCGGACTCGCCGCGGGGTCCAGGCGGGTCATCGTGACCTTGACGCCCGGCTCGGCCATCGCCTGGCCGCGGTAGACGCCGCGCACCGGCGGGACGTCCTGGTAGAAGCGGCCGTGGCCGATCTTCACGTGCGTCGCGCCCGCGAGCACGCCGTTGGTCGGGTCCGCGCCGACCCACACGGGCTCGTCGCGGCCGCCGACGCCGGGCAGCAGTGCCTCGACCCAGGCGTGGGTGGCGACCTCCATCGAGTCGTCGCCGCCCTCCGGGTCCGCGGCCCACAGGTAGCCCGACACGTAGCGCGCCGCGATCCCGTGGGCGCGCAGGAGCACGGTGCCGAGGTGGGCGAAGTCCTGGCAGACGCCGCCGCCCTGGTCCAGGAGGTCGTCGATCGTCGAGCCGACGAAGGTCGTCTCGGTGTCGTAGACGAAGCGGTCGCGCAGGAGCTCGCTGAGCAGGCGCAGGGTCGCCAGGGGCGAGGTCGCCCGCGTCATCTCGACGAGGTCCGTGGTGCGCTCCGGCCGGGGCTCCTGACCGGTGGGCAGCAGGAACTCGCCGGCGGCCGTCTCGTAGGCGGTGGTGCGCAGCGCGTCCCAGCCGGCCTCCGGCGGCTCGTCGGGGTCGGTCGTCGTGACCCGCGCCCGGACCTCGATGGAGAGGTGGTCGTGGGGCCGGTCGATGCCGAACTCGACGACCTCCGCCCCGAAGTAGTCCACGTAGCGGTGCAGGCGCGTCTCGGGGTCCGTCCGGACGTGGAACTCGTCGCAGCGCTGGGTCGGCGTGGTCGCCGGGCGCGCGCGGATGGCGTTGAGGTTGTCGATCACCTCCCCGTCGTAGCGGTACTCGGTGACGTAGTCGATGCCGAAGTGCACGGTCTGTGGTTCTCCGTCGTCGATCGCCTAGGCGACGCTGAAGGCGGTGGGTCGGAGGGCTCCGGCGAAGTAGCGCTCGGAGATGTCGCGGTCGACGGCGTCGAGCTCGCCCTGGATGACGACCGACTGCTCCACGAGCACGTTGCGGTCGGCGAGGGCGAGGCTGCGCTTGTGGAAGTCGAGGTCCGCCGCGAGCCGCGAGAGCCGGAGGACCGGCGGGCTGTGGCGGGACGCGACGTCGGCCTGGTCCAGCGCCTCCAGGACGGAGGAGACGTGGGCTGCGACCGCGTTGGGGTAGTCCCGCTCGAACAGCAGGAAGCGCGCGACGTGCGGGGTGTCGGGCGGGCCGGCCGCGCCGCGGCGGAAGGCCTGCTCGCCGCCGACGGCGCGCAACAGGGCGTGGGCCTGGCCGTCGCTCTCGCCGTCGTCGCCGGTCCGGACGTCGCCGGCGGGCAGCACGACGCGCAGCATGCGCAGGAGGACGCTGGCGCCCTCGAGCCGCTCGCCGGCGGCGAGGAACGCGCTGGCCTCGTCGCGCAGCATCGTGCGGCCGACGAGGCCCCAGAAGAGCGTGCAGCGCTCGCGGACGGCCCGGAACGCGATCGACGGATCGTGCAGCAGCGCGTCGGGCGAGACCGCGAGCAGCTCGAGCGAGAGGGTGTTGATGGCCTCCCACATGTCCTGCGGGACGACGTCGCGCAGGTTGCGGGCGGCCTCGCGGGCCCGGCGGACGCAGGCGACGACCGAGGCGTCGGTCGTGGGCTCGAGCATCAGGCGCTGCAGCGCGTCGGCGGCCTGCACGCGGCGGCCGTCCCAGTCCGCGCCCATGATCGCCATCACGGGACCCCAGGAGAGGTTGACGCCGACGGGATCGTCCGGCCGGCCCTGGAGGTCGGCGGCGAAGACGCCCTCGAGCATGCGGGAGGTGTGCTCCGCGCGGGAGACGTAGCGGCCGAGCCAGTAGAGCTCGTGGCCGATGCGGGCGAGCATCAGGCGTCCTCTCCGGTCGTGATGTCGCGGGTCGGGACCGGCGCCGCCGGGCCGCCGGCCTGCTGCTGTTGCTGCTGGCTCTGGCCGACCCAGGCGCTGTCCCAGCGGACCTCCGGGAGCGAGGGCAGCAGCCGCTCGCCCTGCGCGGGCTGGTCGGCGGCCTCCGGATCGGGCTCGGGCGAGTCGGACTCGAGCACCCAGGTGTCCTTGGAGCCGCCGCCCATGGAGGAGTTGACGAGCATCGAGCCCGGCGTCATCGCCACGCGGGTCAGGCCGCCCGGGATCACGCGGATCGTCTCGCCGAAGACGGCGAACGGCCGCAGGTCGACGTGGCGCGGGGAGAGGCTGCCGTCCTCCTGGACGGTCGGGACGGTCGAGAGCTTCACGACCTCCTGGCCGATCCACTTGGCCGGGTTGACCATGACGTCCTTGCGCAGCTGGTCGAGCTCCGCCTTCGTGGCGTGCGGGCCGATGACGACGCCCTTGCCGCCGGACTCGCTCGTCGGCTTGACCACGAGCTCCGAGAGGTGGTCCATGACGTGGGCCAGATCGTCGGGGCGGTCCATGCGGTAGGTCGGGACGTTCTGCAGGATCGGCTCCTCCCCCAGATAGAACCGGATCATGTCCGGGACGTAGGGGTAGATCGCCTTATCGTCCGCGACGCCGGTGCCGAAGGCGTTGGCCACCGCGACCGTGCCGGAGCGGTAGGCGCGCAGCAGACCCGGGACGCCGATGACGGAGTCGGGACGGAAGTCCAGCGGGTCGCAGAACTCGTCGTCGAGGCGCCGGTAGATGGCGTGGACGCGCTCGAGGCCGCGGGTCGTCCGCATGTAGCAGACGTCCCCGCGCACGACGAGGTCCGACGCCTGCACGAGCTCGACGCCCATCTGGTGCGCGAGGAACGCGTGCTCGAAGTAGGCGGGGTTCAGCGGGCCCGGGGTCCAGACCACGACGGTGGCCTCGCCCTCGTCGGCCGGCGCGACCGCGCGCAGGGCCTCGAGCAGGACCTGCGGGTAGTGGTCGACCGGCCGGACGCGGTAGCCCGAGAACAGGCGCGGCGCCAAACGGGTCATCGCCTGGCGGTTGGCCAGGACGTAGGAGATGCCCGACGGGGTGCGGACGTTGTCCTCGAGCACGCGCCAGGTGCCGTCGGAGTCGCGGACGAGGTCGAGGCCCGCGATGTGGGTGTAGACGCCGCCGGGGGGCCGGACGCCGTCGACCTGGCGGGCGAAGTGCGAGCGCGAGACGATCAGGCGCCACGGGATCAGGCCCTCGCGGACGATCTCGCGGCCGTGGTAGACGTCGTCGATGAACTGGTTCAGCGCGCGGATGCGCTGGGCCAGGCCGCGCTTGATCGTCGACCACTCGTCGGCGTCGATGACGCGCGGGACGAGGTCGAGCGGGAACGGCCGGTCGACGGCCTGCCCGTCCGGGCCGATCGTGTCGAAGGTGATGCCCGCCTGGATGAAGTTGGCGTCCCGCCTCCGTCCCAGGGCGGAGAGCTGCTCGGGTTCGAGCGCACCCACCGCCTCCATGAGCTGGGTGACGTGGTCGCGGGGGGCTCCGGAGGCCTTCACGGCCTCGTCGTAGATCCCCTCGGGGCCCTTGTACGACAGAGACGGTCCCTTCGGCATCCCGGACGACACTAACGGGCTCGAGGGCCCCGGCCGTTGCGCCCCCCGGCCAGCGGCGGGACGGGCGGATGCGACGCCGGGAGCACCGACCACAGGGGCGAATGAGGTGTCTCCGGGCCGGGTAGGGAGGCGCGTCGCGCGGGGCCGGTCGACCGGCGGCTGCGGTCGGCGGTCCGCGGCTCCGTCCGCCACGCGGTGAACGGCGTCCCCGCGGTGCCCGGCGGGCTCAGTCCCCGTCGTGCCGCGGGACCATCACGTCGGTCGACTCGACCCGGCCCCGGAGGGTCTCCTCGTGGTCGCGGACCCAGCGGGCGCGCTCGTCCTCGGAGGCCCGCGCGACGAGCCTGCCGGCCGCGGCGGTCATCGCGGCCGTGTCCTTGGCGACCTCCGTCAGGCGGGCCGCCTCGTTGATCGGGTCGCCGATGACCGTGTACTCCAGCCGCTGCTCGGTGCCGACGTAGCCGGCGACGGCGACGCCGCCGCTGACGCCGACCCCGGCGCGCAGCTCGGGCACCCGCTCGCGCAGCCGCTCGGCGAGGATGCGCGCCGCGCGCAGGGCCCGGTCGGGGGCGTCGTCCTGCGCGACGGGGGCGCCGAAGACGACCAGCGCGGCGTCGCCCTGGAACTTGTTGACCCAGCCGCCGTGCTCGTCGACGGTCTCGACGACGACGGCGAAGAAGCGGTTGAGCGCCGAGACGACCTCGTCCGGCGAGCGCTCGGCGGCCAGGGTCGTCGAGCCGACGATGTCGACGAACAGCGCGCAGACCTCGCGCGCCTCGCCGCCCAGGCGGACCTCCTGGTCCAGCGCGACGCGCGCGACGTCCTCCCCCACGTGCCGGCCGAACAGGTCGCGCAGCCGGGCGCGGTCCTGGAGGTCGGTCGCCATGCGGTTGAAGCCGTCCTGCAGCCGGCCGAGGTCGCTGGCGTCGTAGACGGGGATCCGGGCGTCGAGGCCGCCGCGGCGGACCTCCTCCATCCCGCGGCGCACCGTCCGCACCGGGTCGGCGACGGCGCGCGCGGCCAGCAGCTCCACGGCGAGCCCGAAGACCAGCGCGACGCCGCCGAGGACGATCATCGCGAGCGCCATCCGGTCGGCGGTGACGCTCTTGTCGTCGATCGTGACGAGGATGCCGATCAGCACCAGCCCGAAGACCGGCGCGCCGGTCGCCGTCGCCCAGCCGAGCAGCTGCCGGCGGGTGATCCCCGGCAGCACCGATCGGTCCAGGCCGCCGGCCTGCAGCGCGATCGCCGCGACCGGCCGCAGCAGGCGCTCCGTGACGAGGTAGCCGAAGGCCGCCATCGTCAGGCCCGTCAGCTGCGTGACGAGGTAGACCCGCAGCGCGAGCAGCGCGGTCGTCGGCCCGTCGGCGTCGGACGTCCAGACGTTGAAGAGCGTGAAGAGGACGGCCGCGAGGGTCCAGGCGGCGCCGAGCATCACGAGCACCCGGAGCGGGGCGCGCAGCAGCTGCCGGACCTCCTGCGGCCGGGCGTCGCGCTCCAGGCCGATCCAGCGGGTCACCGAGCGCATCGCCCGCCCCGACCACCAGAGCACCCACGGGATCACGACGAGCATGAAGCCCAGCAGGAACCACGCGTTGCTCGCGAGCGCGTCGCGGGCGGCGTCCGTCGCCCGGCCCGGGACCACGAAGACGATCAGGAGCATCGTGATGCCCGCGGACACGAAGTTCGCGATCAGGAGGACCGCGACGAGGACCGCGTGCATCACCTGCACGACGAAGCCGTCGCTGGAGACGACGCGACGCAGGACGCCGGTCAGCCCGCGCAGGCCGCGGGACGCGCGCCCGGACGGGGCGAGGTCGTCCGGCGGCGGTGCGTCCGGCGACGTGGTGTGGCGGCCGGGCACTGCCCGGACCCTACCGGCGGTCGGGACGGATCCGGCGGGCGGCGGACCGTCGTCCGGGGCGGTGTGGGCTCACTGCAGCGCGGACGTCAGCCGCGCGAGGTTGTCGACGACCTTCGACACCGGGTTGCGGCCGAGGTGGGCCTCGAGCGTCAGCTCGGTGCTGATCGACCGGTAGTGGTCCTCGACCGCGCGCATCTCGTCGGCGAACGTCCGGCCGGAGACGAGCACCGAGAGCTCCATGTTCAGGCCGAAGGAGCGCATGTCCATGTTGCTGGAGCCGATCACGGAGATCTCCTCGTCGACCGTCAGGTGCTTGGCGTGGAGGATGTACGGCGCCGGGTACTGGAAGATCCGCACGCCGGCGCGCAGCAGCACCTCGTAGTACGAGCGCTGGGCGTGGAAGACGAGCGGCTGGTCGCCGATCTCCGACACGAACAGCTCGACGTCGATGCCGCGCTGCGCCGCGGTGGTCACGGCCTCCAGGAGCGACTCGTCGGGGACGAAGTACGGGCTGGTGATCGAGATCCGGCGCGCGGCGTTGTAGAGCAGCGCGTTGAAGAGCTTGAGGTTGTTCTCGCCGTCGAACCCCGGGCCGCTCGGGACGACCTGGCACTCCAGCGACGTCAGCGCCTGGCGCGGGTCGACCGGGCCGATCTCGCCGGCGAGCTCCTCGTCGGTCTCGCTGAACCAGTCCGTCACGAAGAGTGCGTTGACGCCGCCGACGATCGGGCCCTCGAGGCGGACCATCAGCTCCTGCCACTGCAGGCCGCGCCGGCGGTTGGCCCGTTTGTTGTAGCTGCGGTCGATGAGGTTCTGCGAGCCGACGAACGCGACGTCGCCGTCGACGACCAGGAGCTTGCGGTGGTTGCGCAGGTCCGGCCGCTGGTAGCGGCCCCGGAGAGGCTGGACGGGCAGCATCGGGTGCCACTCCACGCCGATCCGGCGCAGGTGCCGGAGCGTCCGGCGGTACTTCGGCGTGCGCCACGAGCCGATGTGGTCGAAGAGCACCTTGACCGCGACGCCGCGGGTGACCGCGCGCTCCAGCGCGTCGAGGAACGGCGCCGTCGTCGCGTCCGAGGAGAGGATGTAGAACTCGCAGTGGACGTACGTGCTGGCGCCGTCGACCGCGGCGGTCATCGCCGCCAGCGAGCCCTCGTAGTCCTCGATCAGGCGCGCATGGTTGCCCGTCACCAGGGGCATCGCGCCGAGGTTGCGGTTGAGGCGGACGACCGACGCCAGCCACGGCGGGCCGGGGTCGTCCTGCGGGACGTCCTCCATGCCCTTCGTGCGCTCGAGGATCATCCGGTTGACCTCGCGCTGCTTGCGGCGCCGGTGCTCGGGCAGCTTCGGGTTGCCGATCAGCAGGAACGCGATGACCCCGAGGTACGGGATCAGGAAGATCGCCATCAGCCAGGCCATCGCCGAGGCGGGCCGGCGGTTGACCGGGATGATGACGACGGCGACCAGCCGCACCGCCAGCCCGATCAGGTCGAGCGCGAGGGTGCTGTGGAGGAGGATGCCGGGCAGGTCCACGGCGCCACGCTACTGGGCGCGGGCGCTGCGCCGGGGCGCCCCGTGAGGCCCGGCCCCGCGCCGGAGGGACGGGGTCGTCCGTGCACGGCGCCGCCCCGTCCGCGTCCGCGGCCGGGCGGTCGTCCGGCCGCGGGGGCGGGGGCTCGTCAGTGCGCGAGCGTCAGTGCGCGAACTCGTCGTCGCCCGGCGCCGCCGGCGCCGGCGCCCCGTGGCCGACCGGGCCCGACGCGTGCACGCCGCCGTCGACGTGCAGGATCTCACCGGAGATCGCGCGGGCGAGCGGCGAGAGCAGGAACAGCACCGCGTCGGCGGTCGGCGTCGGGTCGGTGCCGTCCCAACCCAGCGGCGCGGCCTCGTCCCAGCCGTCGGCGAGGAGCGAGAAGCCCGGGATGCCGCGGGCGGCGATCGTGCCGAGCGGGCCGGCGGAGACCAGGTTGGAGCGCACGCCGTGCGGGCCGGCGTAGCGCGCCAGGTAGCGCGACGTGGCCTCCAGCGCGGCCTTCGCGACGCCCATCCAGTCGTAGATCGGCCAGGCGACCTGCGCGTCGAAGTCGAGGCCCACGACGGAGCCGCCGTGCTCGGACTTCGAGAGCGCCGGCAGCAGCGCGGCGGCGAGCGCCTTCAGCGAGAACGCCGAGGTCTCGAACGCGGTCTTCGCGCTCTCGGCCGGCGTGTCCAGGAAGTTGCCGCCCAGCGCGTCGGACGGCGCGAACGCGATCGCGTGCAGCACGCCGTCGAGTCGCCCGTCCCAGCGCTCGTCGATCTCCTTGGCGATCGCGGCGAGGTCCTCGGGCTTGTTGACGTCGAGCTCGAGCACGTCGACGGGCGTCGGCAGCGCCTTCGCGGCGCGGTCCGTCAGGCGCTTGGGCCGGCCGAAGCCGGTCAGGAGGACCTCGGCGCCGGCCTCCTGCGCACGCGCGGCGACGTGCCAGGCGATGGAGTCCTTCGTGATCACGCCGGTGATCAGGAGACGCTGGCCGGCCAGCAGGCCGGAGGGCACGGGAACGGTCACGGGCGGTACCTCGAGGTCGTGGGGAAGGGGTCCCGGCCCCGGCCCGCGGCGGCCACCGTGCGGCGGCGTCCGCGGGCAGGGAGCGGGGTGCTCAGATCGGGAAGTTGCGGGAGCGTTGCTCGCGCTCCGACGGGCGGCGCAGCGAGCTGAGCGCCCACACGAGTCGGTCGCGCGTGGCGGCCGGCTCGATGACCTCGTCGACGATGCCCAGCTGGGCGGCGCCCTCGGCCGTCAGGTGCTCCTCGGCGTACTCCGCGCCGAGGCGCTGCTTCTCGGCGAGCGGGTCGTCGGCGGCCGCGATCTTGCGGCGCTCGATGATGCCGACGGCCTGCTCCGGACCCATCACGCCGATCTGCGCGGTGGGCCAGGCGAGGACGAGGGTCGCGCCCAGCGCGCGGGAGTTCATCGCGATCTGCGCGCCGCCGAAGGCCTTGCGCAGGACGACGGTGACCTTCGGGACGTCGGCCTCGGCGAACGCGTGCACGAGCTTGGCGCCGTGGCGGATGACCGCGCCGCCCTCCTGCTCGCTGCCGGGCATGAAGCCGGGCGTGTCGACGAGGACGGCCAGCGGCACCCCGAAGAGGTGGCACCAGCGGACGAAGCGGGCGGCCTTCTGGCCGGACTCGGCGTCCAGCGTGCCGGCCATGACCTTCGGCTGGTTGGCGACGATGCCGACCGTCCGGCCGTCGATCCGCGCCAGGGCGGTGACGACGCTCGGGGCCCAGGCCTCGGAGATCTCCATGATCCGGCCGCCGTCGACGACGGAGCGGGCGACGTCGCGGACGTCGTAGCCGCGGCGCTGCTCGGTCGGCACGTGGATCGACGGGTCGAACGCGGGGGCCGGGACGGGGCGGGCGCGGGGCGCCTCCTCGCCGGAGCGCTGCGGCAGGTAGCCGAGCAGCTCGCGGGTCATGCGGACGGCCGCGTCGTCGTCGTCGGCCACGAGGTGGCAGACGCCGTTCTTCTTCTGGACGTCGGGGCCGCCGAGGTCCTCGGCGGAGACATCCTCGCCGGTGACCTCGCGGACGACGCCCGGGCCGGTCAGGAACATCCGCGCGCGGCGGGTCATGATCGTGATGTCGGTCAGCGCCGGCGCGTAGGCGCCGCCGCCGGCACAGACGCCGCAGACCACGGAGATCAGCGGGACCTTGCCCGAGAGCTTCGTCAGCGCGGCGAAGATGCGGCCGTAGCCGGCCAGGGCCTCGAGGCCCTCCTGCAGGCGGGCGCCGGCCGAGGAGATGAAGCCGACCACCGGCATGCCGGCGTCGCCGGCCATCTCCAGCAGCCGGACGATCGTCTCGGCGTGCCGGGCGCCGAGGCTGCCGCCCAGGAGCGCCGGGTCCTCGGAGAAGACGGCGACCGAGCGGCCGCCGACGGTCCCGACGCCGGCGAGCACGCCGTCGCCGGGCGTCGCGCGGTCGCCGAGGGTCGGCGAGAGCACCGCGGTGCGCATCAGGCGCAGCGAGCCGGGGTCGCAGAGCGTCTCCAGCCGCTGCAGGGGCGTCAGGTCGCCTTGTCCGACGCTCGCCGCAGCCGCCTTCACGGGTGCGGTGGCGGGGGATCCGGCGGCGTTCTGACGCGTCGATGCGGTCGCGGTGCGGGGGGTCATGCGGCGCCTCCTAGGACGATGCAGGCGTTGTGGCCACCGAACCCGAAGGAGGTCGACAGCGCGTGAGGGGCCCTGCCCGGCGTCTCGCGCAGCGGCGTCGGCTTCCCGATCACGTGGAGCAGGTCGAGCTCCGGATCGGGGACGTCGAGGTTGAGCGTGGGCGGAGCGACGCGGTCCCGGAGGGCCAGGACCGTCGCGACGGCCTCGATCGCCCCTGCGGCGCCGAGGGAGTGGCCGATCGCCGACTTGAGGCTGGAGATCGGGGTCTTCGACAGGTGGTCGCCGAGCGCGATCCGCATGGCGCCGGTCTCCGACCGGTCGTTCAGCGGCGTGCCGGTGCCGTGGGCGTTGACGTAGTCGACGTCCTCGGCGGCGATCCCCGCGTCCGCCAGCGCCTGGATCACGGCGCGGGAGGCGCCGGAGCCGTCGGGCGTGGGAGCGGTGAGGTGGTGGGCGTCCTGCGACGAGCCGACGCCCTCGAGGAAGCCGAGGATCGTCGCGCCGCGCTCGCGGGCGAGGTCCTCGCGCTCGATGACGAGGACGGCGGCGCCCTCGGCGAGGACGAAGCCGTCGCGGTCCCGGTGGAACGGACGCGACTGGCCGGTCGGCGAGAGGGCGTCCATCGCGCCGAAGCCGGCGCGGGCGAGGTCGACGATCGCGGCCTCGGTGCCGCCGACGACGACGGCGTCGACGGTGCCGGCGCGCAGCTCGCGCAGGCCGGAGCCGATGGCGTGGGCGCCGGCGGCGCAGGCGGAGACGGTGCCCCAGCTCGGGCCGAGGAGGCCGTGGCGGAGGGCGATCTGCCCCGTCGGGCCGTTGGCCATCAGGAGCGGGATCGCGAGCGGCGACACGGGCTTGCCCTGCAGGAGGGCGGCGTGGTTCTGCGTCAGCGTGATGAAGCCGCCGATGCCGGAGCCGATGATGCTGCCGATGCGCTCGGGCGCGTAGGGCAGCTCGCCGGCGCGCGGGGCGCCCCAGCCGGCCTGGAGGAGCGCCTCGTCACCGGCGGCCAGCAGCAGCTGGCTCGAGCGGTCGGCGCGGCGCGCCTCCTTCTTCGTCAGGTGATCGGTGACGACGAAGTCGCGGCACGCGCCCTCGCCGTCCTCGATGCCCGACCGGCCGGCGGTCCACCCGCCGTACAGGGCGTCGGCGCCGATCCCCAGCGGGGTGACGGCGCCGATGCCCGTGATCGCCGCGCGGGTCACTGTGCGGCGCGCTCCGTGATCAGGTTCACGGCGTCTTCGACGGTGCGCAGCTTGGCGACGTCCTCGCCCTGCAGCTTCACCCCGTACTGCTCCTCGACGATCTGCGACAGCTCCGCCAGGTCGAGGGAGTCGACGTCGAGATCCTCGAACGTCGCGGTCGGGCTGAGGGCATCGGCCTCGGCGCCCAGCTCCTCGAGGGAGCTCAGGACGAGCGTCTCGACGGCTTCACGGGTGGGGGTAGACACGGTGGTGGTCTCTCCGGGGTTGTGGTTCAGGCACTGCGTACTGCGGGGAAGAGCTGGTACTTCATGACTACACGGGTCGCACGAAAGGGGTACGGGCGACCCTGGGCCAGACCGCCGACCGGGGGGGTCATCCCCGCCGGACGGCGGGGCGATCAGGCGCCGAGTCCGCCGTCCACCACGAGCGTGGAGCCCGTGACGTAGGAGGCCTCGGGCGAGGCGAGGAAGCGGATCGTCGCCGCGACCTCCTCGGGCTTCCCGGCGCGGCGGGCCGGGATGTGGTCGACGAGCCCCTCCAGGATGCCGTCGGTCATCTCGCTCTCGATGAAGCCCGGGGCGACGGCGTTGACGGTCACGCCGCGGCGGGCGACCTCGGCGGCGACCGAGCGGGTCAGGCCGAGCAGGCCGGCCTTCGCGGCGGCGTAGTTCGCCTGGCCGGGGTTCGTCTTCAGGCCGATCACCGAGGAGACGTTCACGATGCGGCCGTAGCGGGCGCGGATCATCGTCTTCAGCGCCGGGCGGATGAGCCGGAAGGCCGCGGTGAGGTCGACGTCGATGACCGACTGCCAGTCGTCGTCGGTGAGCGACATCGCGAGGTTGTCGCGGGTGATGCCGGCGTTGTTGACCAGCACCCGCACCGGGCCGAGCGCCGCGACGGCGTCGGCGAGGAGCTGCTCGGGGGCCGCCGGGTCGGCGAGGTCGGCCGCGATCGCGACGGCGGTGCCGCCGGCCTCCTGCACGGCGGCGACGACGGCGTCGGCGCGCTCCTTGCCGCGGCCGTAGTGGACGACGACGGGCCAGCCGTCGGCGGCCAGCGCCTTGACGGTCGCCGCGCCGATGGCGCCGGACCCGCCGGTGATCAGCGCGCAGCCGTCCTCGGGGCGCGTCGGTGGCCAGGTCTCGTTCTTGGGGCTCATGCGTTGCCCTCCCAGGTCAGGGTGATGCCGGCCCACGCGAGGCCGCTTCCGAAGCCGGCGAGCAGCAGTCGCGTGCCGGGGACGACGCGCCCCTGGGCGCGGGCGTCGGCCAGCGCGAGCGCGATCGATGCCGCCGACGTGTTGCCGTGGCTGTGCACCGAGGTCGCCAGGCGCTCCTCGGGCAGGTCCAGCCGCTTGCGGACCGCCTCGAGGATCCGGCCGTTGGCCTGGTGCAGGACGATCAGGTCGACGTCGTCGAGGGTCGTGTCGTTCGCGGCCGCCGTGTCGCGCACGGTCGACTCGAAGCGGTTGACCGCCGTCTTGTACGTGTCGAAGCCGTTCATCTGGACCTGGCCGGCCTTGCCGGGCCCGAACTCGCCGGCGTCGAACTTCGACGGGTGGTCCGTCGCGACGCGGACGGTTCCGCCGTTGGCGCCGTCGGAGCCGAAGATCGAACGGCCCGTGCGGCCGGGGTGCGTCTCGTCGGCCGGCGCGGTGGTGCCCCGCAGGACGATCGCGCCCGCGCCGTCGCCGAGCAGGCCGGCGGTCGCCCGGTCGGTCTTGTCGGTCAGCCGGCTCATCGCCTCGGCGGCGACGACCACGACGGTGCTCGCGCGACCGGACTCGATGAGGCCCGCCGCGGTCGCGACCGACGCGACGAAGCCGCTGCAGCCGGACGAGAGGTCGAAGCCGCCCGCGTGGTCGGTGCCCAGGGCGTCGGCGACGACCGCGGCCATCGACGGCGCGATGTCGTCGCTCTGCAGGCAGGCGGCGATCACGAAGTCGACCTCGGACGCGGGCACGCCGGCGTCCTCCAGCGCGCGCTGCGAGGCGAGCAGCGCGAGGTCCGTCAGGCGCTCCCCGGGGCCGAGGATGTGGCGCTCGACGATGTGGGTGCGCTTGAGCAGCCAGCCCGGGTCGAGGCCGAGGCGCTCCTCGATCTCCGCCGACGTGACGACCGTGTCCGGCAGCGCCGCCCCCACGCCGAGCGGCGCGACGCGCACCGCTGAGGTCGGCAGGACGGTGCTTGGTGCCACGGACATGTCAGGCATCATCGCCGGTCGCGCCGACCGGCCTCTCCGCGGGGGTCTCGGGGACGTCCACGGAGACGACGTCGGAGCCCTCGGCGTCGGCGAACGTCTTGCGCGCCAGGCCCGCGGCGACCTCGCCCGGGCCGGCGTCGACGAAGCGCCGGACGCCCGTCGCGTGGAGGCCGAGCAGGCCGGGGCGGAAGAGCACCGGGTGGGTCAGGCTGTCGATCAGGCGGCGCGGGGCGTCGTCGATCGGGGCGGCGGTGACGGCGGACCACACGGTCGTGTGCGGCTCGCGGAACGTCGTGCGGTCGATCGCGGCCTGCAGCCCGGCGATCGCGGGCTCCATCAGCGGCGAGTGGAACGCGCCGGCGACGTCGAGCCGGCGGACGCGGTTGCCGCTCGCCTTCGCGGTCTCCGCGGCGGCGTCGATCCCCGTGATGAGGCCGGCGATGATGACCTGGCCGGGGGCGTTGTCGCACGCGACGACGAGGCCGTGCTGCGCGGCGAGCTCGGTGGCCGCCTCGATGCCGCCCTTGCGGACCGCGGCCATGCTGCCGAGGCGCTCGGGGTCGGCGTCGGCCATCGCGGCGCCGCGGGCGGCGGCGAGGACCAGGGCCTCGCGCTCGTCGATCGTCCCGGAGACGGCGAGCGCGACGATCTCGCCCAGCGAGTGGCCGAAGAACGCGTCGGGGTTCGGCAGGCCCAGCGTCGACCAGCGCGCCAGCGACGAGCAGACGATCGCGGGCTGCGTGAAGCGCGTGCTCTCGGCGGCGCGCGGGAACGGGTCCTCGCCGACCGCGTCGATCGCGATCTCCAGGAGGTCGGGCCGCAGCCGCGCGACCTCCTCGCCCGCACCCTCCAGCGGGACGCCCTGGCCTGGGAAGAGGACTGCCGTACGAACGCTCACGGCTCGACAGCCTGCCACGGACGTGGGCGGACCCGCCACCTGCGCGGGATCGCACCCCCTCGACGGGTGGAGACACCCCCCTGAAGGGGTGTCCGCCGCGACGGGTCTAGAGCAACCCGAGCTGGTCGGCCGTCCGGACCGCCTCGGCGCGGTTGCGCACCTCGAGCTTGCGGTAGAGCGAGCTCGTGTGCTCCTTCACCGTGTGCGGTGAGAGGTGCAGCGTGCCGGCGATCTCGGGGTTCGTCGCGCCGGTCGCGATCAGTCCGAGGATCTCGCGCTCGCGCGGGCTGAGCCCGGCCGGCGTCGTCGGGCCGGCGGCGCCCTCGAAGACCGTGCGGCCCGCGGCGACCGTGCGCACGGCACGGCAGACGTCGGCGGCCGGCCAGTCCTTCGGCACGAAGCCCGACGCGCCGGCGGCGCGCGCGGCGGCGGCCGAGATCCGGCCGGAGCCCGACAGCAGGAGGACCTTCGTCCGGGGCTCCGCGGCGCGCAGGCGCTCGCAGAGCTCGGCGCCGGACTCGGTACCGAGGAAGAGGTCCACCAGCGCCACGTGCGGCGCGTAGCGGCTCGCCAGCTCGACGGCCTCCTGGCCGTTGTGGGCGCTCAGGCAGCGCGAGACCCACGGCTGCCCCGAGAGCAGCGCCCGCAGGCCCCAGTGCACGACCTCGTGATCGTCCACCAACAGCACGACCGTCCTACCGACCTCGCGGGTCATCCGACCACCTCCGTCTCCTCGATCGCCGGCAGCAGCAGTCGCACGCGCCAGCCTTCCTTGCCCCGCGCCCCGAACTCCAGGAGCCCGCCCGCCTGCAGCGCCTCGACGGCGGCCAGGCGGAGCCCGAGCCCCGTGCTGGATCCCCCGGCGCCGCCGTGCGTCGCCCCGTCCGAGTCGATCGTCAGGGACAGCGCGTCGTCACGACGCGTCAGGGTCACGTGCAGGACGGTCGGCGCGCCGTGCTTGAGCGCGTTGCGGACCGCCTCGCCGAGCACCGACTGCGCGAGCGACTCGAGCGTCAGCGGGATCTCGACGCCCGGCTCGAGGTCGGCCTGCAGCTCGACGGTGTCGTGGGCGCGCTGCAGGCGCTCGACCTCCTCCGCCAGGCGCATCGCCGTCGGGGCGCCGGTGCGCAGCTGCGGGCCGTGGAGCAGCTGCCGGAGGTCGGCCTGCGTGGCCTCGACCTCGACGCGGGCGCGCTCCAGCGCGTCGCCCTGCAGCGGCTGGCCCGAGCCCAGCACGAGCCCGAGCCCGAAGAGCCGCTGGATGACCTGCTCGTGCACCTGGCGGACGAGCATCAGCCGGTGCTCGAGCTGGCGGGCCTGCTCCTGGTGGCGGGTCGCGCGGCGGGCCTCGGCGGCGAACGCGACGACCTTGCCGGCGATCCAGAGCGCGTCGCGCTGCGGGATGCCGAGCGGCTCGCCGGTCGTCTGCTCGACGACCATCACGCCGTACCAGGTGCCGCCGGCCGCGATCGGCACGTAGGCGAGGTCGCCCTCGGGCAGCTGGGCGAGGTCGGGGCGCCCGAGCTCGTCGCCGTTGGTGTCGAGGGAGTCGACGACGCGGTCCTCCTCCAGGCACACGCGCGACAGCGGCGCGTCCTCGATGCCGACGCCCTCCACCGGGAAGCGCTCGCGGTCGATGCGGTGCGAGCCGACCGGGCGCACGCGGCGACGGCCCTCGTCGTAGAGGAACATCACCGAGCGGTCGACCCCGACCGCCCGGCAGACCGCCTCGCAGAGGCCGTCGTAGAAGCCGGCGCTCTCGGGCGTGGCCTGCTCGATGCCGGCCATCGCCCGCACGAAGACGCCCAGCGCGTCGGCGGCGACGACCGCCGCCGACTGGTGCTCCTGGGGCTGGGCCTCTGACGCCATCGCCCCAGCGTAGCCGCGGCGACGCTCCGTGCGGGTCCAGCGGGGCGCACCGCGTCCCGCCCGCGGGCGTGGCGGGACGCCGGCCCATCGTGAGGGATCCGTGAGGTCTTCCGGGGGCGACCGACACTTTCGGCCCGAAGTGGTGTTCCCTGTAGATATGACTCTCCCCCGAGCCACTCGACTCCTCATGGCCGGATCGGCGACCGCCGCTCTCGCCCTCGTGCCCGCCGGCGCCGCCAACGCGAAGGTGGTGAAGGGCCTCCAGGACCAGCAGATGACCGCCGGCGCCGGGTACTCCGACACCCTCCTGCCGACGTTCCTGACCAGCGCCAAGCAGGCGAAGGTCGGGATGCTCCGCTTCAACACGAGCTGGGACGGGCAGGCGTCGACCCCCGACGCCGCGCAGCTCGCGCGCATCCGCACCGCCATCACCGCGGGCGTCGCCGCCGGCATCGGCTCCGTCGAGATCGCCCCGAACATCTCGCCGGGCGCCGGAGAGAACTTCAACCCGCGCGGCAAGGCCAAGGGCCCGACCGCCGCGTCGAAGGTCTCCTCGACCGCCTACAAGACGTACATCACCGCCGTCGCGACGGCCCTGAAGGGCACCGGGGCGACGCTCTACTACGCCCCGATCAACGAGCCCAACTGGTACCAGCACCTGCCCAAGCGCGGCGGCGCGGCGCTCTACCGCAAGCTCCACAACATCGCCTACACCGAGGTCAAGAAGGTCGACCCGAAGAACAAGGTGCTGTTCGGCGAGCTGCTGCCGTACGACCGCGCGCTGTCGAAGAACTACCCCAACGGCCAGTCCACCGACGCCGGCAAGTTCACCCGCGAGGTCCTGGGCCTGAACGCGAAGTTCAAGGGCACCGGCAGCACGAAGACCTACACCGTCAAGGCCGACGGCGTGGCGCTGCACACCTACGACTTCAAGGCCGATCCGCGCAAGAAGCGCAAGGACCGCGACGACTGGACGCAGGCCAACCTCGGCTACGCGAAGAGCGACCTGAAGAAGGCCGCGAAGACGAAGCGCATCTCGGCCTCGGCCGCCAAGGCGATCTACATCACCGAGTTCGCGTACAAGACGTCGGGCAGCGACAAGCTCGCGACCGGCACCGCGTCGACGTACCTGAAGCGCGCGTGGGACATCGCGAAGAAGCAGAAGGTCCGCTCGTTCGTCTGGTACCAGCTGCGCGACCCGCAGAACAACGGCGAGAACTGGATCTCCGGCCTGCAGGGCCGCGACGGCAGCGTCCGCAAGACCTGGACCACGTTCGTCGGCCTGAAGTAGCCCGACGCCCCGGTCGCGCGCCCCGTGCGCGGCCGGCCGATGGTCGTCCACGACGCCGCTCCCGGGTTCCGGGGGCGGCGTTTCGTCGTCGTGGGAGGGCATCCGGCGGCGGATCGGGTACGAATGACCGAGAGGACGGCCCGCCCGGGCGCCGCGGCAACGCGGCCGGCCGGTCCGCCCGCCGCCCCGCGCGCCGCCCCGGCGCGCCACCCCGATCCCGAGGAGTCCCCGTGCACGAGACCGAAGCCGACGTGGTGGTGCTGGGCGCCGGACCGGCGGGCGAGGTCGCCGCCGGGCTGCTCGCCGAGGGCGGGCTCGACGTGCTCCTCGTCGAGGACCGGCTCGTCGGCGGCGAGTGCTCGTACTGGGGCTGCATGCCCTCGAAGGCGCTCCTGCGGCCCGTCGACCTGATGGCGGAGATCGCGCGGGTGCCCGGCGTGCGCGAGCTCGTCCACGGCACGCCCGATCCGCAGGTCGTCCTGGACCGCCGCGACGAGGTCGTCCACGACCTCGACGACGCCGTCCAGCTGCCGTGGCTCGAGGACCGCGGGATCCGCCTGGAGCGCGGGCGCGGACGGCTCGTCGGCGAGCGCACCGTCGAGGTGCGGGACGTCGACGCCGAGAGCGGCCGCCTGCGGATCACCGCGCGCCGCGCCGTCGTGGTGGCGGTCGGCACCAGCCCCTCGTTCCCGCCGGTCGACGGGCTGCAGGAGGCCGCCGGCTGGACGAACCGCGAGGGCACGAACGCCGACGAGGTCCCGGAGTCGCTGATCGTCATCGGCGGCGGGCCGATCGGGGCCGAGCTGTCCCTCGCCTGGTCGTCGCTGGGCGCGAAGGTCACGCTGCTCGAGGTGGCCCCGCAGCTGCTCGTCAAGGAGGAGCCGTTCGCCGGCGCGCAGGTCGCCGACGGCCTGCGCGAGGCGGGCGTCGACGTGCGGGTCGGCGTCGACATCGCCTCCGCGTCGCGGGCGCCGGACGGCACGGTGAGCGTGACGCTCGCCGGCGGCGAGTCCGTCGACGCCGCCGAGCTGCTCGTCGCCGCCGGCCGGGCGCCGAACACCGGGGACCTGGGCCTCGACGCGGTCGGGATCGTGCCGAACGACCACGGCTACCTGGACACCGACGAGCACCTGCTCGTGGGCGACACGGGCTGGCTCTACGCCGTCGGCGACGTCAACGGCCGGGCGCTCCTGACGCACGTCGGCAAGCGGCAGTCGCGCGTGATCGCCGAGCACGTGCTGGGCAACGCCGGCGCGGCGCTCTCCCCCTCCGAGCTCGAGGGCGGCCGGAGCCCCCGCGTGACGTTCACCGAGCCGCAGGTCGCCGCCGTCGGCTACACGCTGCAGGCCGCCAAGGACGCGGGCATCGACGCGATCGCGATCGACGCGCCGTCCGACGGGACCGCGGGCGCGAGCTTCGTCGGCAAGAACGCCGGCGGCACGACGCGGTTCGTGATCGACCCCGACGCGAACCTCCTCATCGGCGCCACGTTCACCGGCGCCGGGATCGCCGAGCAGCTGCACGCCGCGACGATCGCCATCGTCGGCCGCGTGCCGCTCGACGTGCTCGACCTGGCGACGCCGGTCTTCCCGACCCGCAACGAGACCTGGCTGCGGCTGATCGACGAGCGACCCCGCTAGGAAGGGGTGCGGGCCCCGCCCCGAGCTTCGCGGGGGCCGGCCTCGCCGGACCGCGGCGAGGCTCGCGGCACCCGCAGGGGATGGTCAGTCCCTGGGCGGGAGCGGGACGAAGCCGCTCGTCCGGCACACGTAGTCGGTGTAGCCGGGGCGGCGGTACTGCGCGACCCGGACCGGCAGCGACACGAACCACATGACGATCGCCTGCGTGAGGTCGACGCGGGTCACCACGTGGAAGGTCTCGCGCCCGGCCGGCGCGCGCTCGGTCAGCTGCTCGTAGCGCGGGTCCTCGCCCTTGCCGCGGCCCCGGCGCTCGATGTGCGACGCCAGGCGCAGGCCCCAGAGGACGGTCATCACCAGGACGATCGCGCGCTGGGTCGCGTCGCCATCCCCGGCCGACAGGACCCAGGTGACGACCGCGATGAAGGCGAAGCCCGCGCGCCACGTGACGTCGATGACGCTGTGGCGCGCCGCGACCTTCGCGACGGCGAACGCGACGGTCATCGCCAGCGCGACCGCGACGACCGTGGCGACGAGGTTCAGCGGCAGGCCGCCGGCGAGGGCGGCGACGGGCGGGGCGGGCGGCATCGGAGGCATCGTCGTCTGCCGGTCCGCGGGTCGGACGACGATCGGTTGCCGACCCGGACCGGGACGGCCCCGGCGACCCGACCGCCGCCACCGGCTCGGCGCGGTGGCCGGCGCGGCGCTCCGGCGGGCCGCTCGCGGCGGCTCAGCGCCGGCGCACCCGCAGCATCGCCCGGCCCGCCGTGTGGCCCGTCGCGGTCGCGACGATCCTCAGCGTCGTCGTCGTGGTCCGGCGCAGCGTCAGCGACGCCCGGCCCTTCGCGTTCGTCCGGACGCTCCGGCCGGCCAGCCGGACCCGGGCCCTCGGGATCGAGTGCCGGGCGCCGCCGACCACGGCCGTCACGCGCAGGCGCACCGCGGTCCGGCGGCCGAGGACCAGCCGGCGCGGGGCGACGGTCACCCGCAGTCGCGTGCGTGCGGCGGACGCCGGGGCCGGCGCGGCGGACGCCGGCGGGTCGCCCGCGCCGGCCGGGATCAGCTCCGGCACGCCGGCCTCCCCCGCCTCGACGGCCAGGATCGCCTGGTTGGCGGTCGTGCCGAAGACGGCGCTCTGGTTGGCCACGAGCAGCCGCGTGCCCTGGAACGCGACGCTCGACGGCGCGTCGAACGGGATCGGCGAGCCGTTGAGGCCGACGATCGGCACGCCGAACCGCGCGAGCTCGTTCCCGCCCGGCCCGAGCTTCACGACCTGCGACGCCGTCGGGCCGACGAGGGCCGTGTAGACGTTGCCCGCGGTGGAGATCGCGATGCCGTCGGGCAGGTCGAAGAGCCCCGACGTCCAGAGCGTGCGGGTCGTCCCGGACAGCGATCCGGGCAGCAGCGGGATCGCCTGCAGCTTGCCCTGGAGCACGTCCAGGCCGTCGGCGCCGAGGCTCGAGGCCTGCATGACGAGGACGGTCCGGTGGTCCGCCGACAGCGCGATGCCCGCGAGGCCGAACTCCGCGGCGCGAAAGCGGTCGAGGCCCAGCCACACCGCCGGCCTGCCGCCGCCCGCGGGGACCCGCCAGACGACGTCCTGCTGGTAGTCGGTGACGAGCAGCGAGCCGTCGGGGAGCCAGGCGCCGTAGTTCGGCATCGGCCGCTCGTCGCCGGAGCCCGGCTCGCAGTCGACGTGGTAGGCGACCGTCGTGCAGGGCTTCAGGTCCGGGAACCGCGCGTAGGTCGAGAACGACCCGGTGTCGCGGTCGAGGAGCAGCGCCCGGGCGGGCGTCTTGTCGAGCAGCACGAGCCGGCCGCGCGCGTCGCTCGTGGCGACCTGGACGCCCTGCTCGCCGCCCGCGGTGTCCTGACCCGGGACCGTCCAGGTGCGGGTCGGCGTGCCGCCCGCCGCCGAGAACTCGAAGACCTTCGACGGGACGCCCGCCGCGTCGTGGTTGACGTAGGTGCCCTCGTAGACGCGGCCGTCGGGGTGCACGTAGGTGTGCGCCGGGTAGCCCGGGGCGCCGATCTGCGCGAAGACCGAGGTGTCGCCCGGGGCCGCGGCCGCCGGGGCGGCACCGAGGGCCGTCGCGGCGAGGGCGGCACCGAGCGCGAGGACGGCGGCCCACGCGGTGCGGCCGGCGTGGGACCGTCGCGGGCTCGTGACCCGACCGTCGCCCGCCGTCGTCGCCCGGCCCCGGAGCGTCGTCACGAGCCCGCCCCCGGGACGGTGAACGCCTTGGCGTTCGTGTTCCCGTCGGCGTCGTGCGCCGCGCCCGCGGGGACCGTGACCGTGGCGCCCGCCGGGCGGTCGACGGTCGCGACGCCGTTCGGACCGATCGTCGCGGCGACCGGCGTCCCGCCGACCCGGAAGTCGACGGTCCCGGCCTGCAGGACCGTCGGCCGGGCGATCAGGTCGACGTTCTCCACCGGCAGCGGGAAGCCGACCTGGACGGCCGCCTTCCCCGCCGGCGCGCTCCGCGGCCGGATCTCGAGCGCATCGCTGGCCCGCAGCGCGAACCCGGACGACGTCAGCGTGTAGCGCGGCGCGGTGATCACGAAGCGGTACGTGCCCAGCGGCGTGGTCTCCGGCGGGTTCCAGGTGGCGCGGTAGCCGCCCCGGTCGTCGACCCGCCAGGCGATCGCGGTGCCCAGGTCGTTGTCCGCGGCGACCCACCCGGCGCCGTCCTGGCGCTCGATCGTCACGAACGCGCGGTCGACCGGCTTGTCGGCGCCCTCCGGCGCGCCCTGCCAGGCGAGGTCGACGTGGCCCAGCCGCCGGATCCCGCCCGGCTGCTGCGTGATCCGCCCCGACGGCGCCCCGGCGGCGTACTTCGGGCCGTCCGCCCGGACGCCGTTGCTGGCGTCGTAGTCGCGCTTCTCGAGCGTCACCGGGCGGCCGGCGAGCGCCGCGCCGAGGTCGGCGGCGCGGTCCTGCAGGAACGTCCCCTCGTGCCGGCCGAAGACCGCCGAGGCGCCCTCGTACTGCTGGAGGTCGTACTCCTCGGGCGTGACGATGTAGTTGAGGTAGTCGTTGGCGAGCCCAGCGATCGTCACCCGCCTGACCCCCACGTCCTTCGTCTGCGCGAGCACCGCCGCCCGCGTGCGCTCGCCGACGCCGACGGTCGCCTCGCCGGGCATCGTCACGATCGCGCCGTCGCCGATGCGGGCGAGGACCATCGGCGAGGCCTCCGACCACGTCCCGAGCGGCACGACGAGCTTGTCGCCCTGCACGTCGTCCAGGGCCGGGATGCGCGTGCCCTCGAGCTGGAGCCCGAGGAGGTCGTAGACCGGGCCGCGCCCCTCCTCGGAGCCCGTCAGGAACGGCGCGCCGATGCGGCCCTGGGTGTCCACCTTGCCGCCGTCGCTGGTCGTCCTGCCGCAGAAGCAGAAGCGCGTCCACTCGACGCCGAAGTCCGGGGTCGGGCTGAGCCGCGGGGCGGCGTCCTTCCAGGCGCGGAAGAACGCGTCGCCCTCGGTACGGCCGACGAGGTCCGCGCCCGCCGGTCTCCCATCCCCTTTGAGGGAGTAAGGACCCTGGTAGACCACCAGGTTGATAGGCCGGATCTGGAAGGGCAGTAATGCCTGTAGGAGACCGGTAC